>CAZCVC010000001.1:0-30885 GCA_964502045.1 uncultured Planctomycetia bacterium
GGCGGCCAGTTGCTCGGCGATCTTGTCGGCTTTTTTGTTGTCGCCGAGATGGACGCGAAAAGGGCCGGCGAACTGCGTCGGATTGTCGTCGTAAGCTTGGATCAGCTGCGGAAACTCCATCGTCGTATAACCCTGCACGTCGAAATAGTCGATAGCGCGGGTGGCGTAAGCCGCGCGCGCTGGGCCATCCAGCTCGTCCCATTTTTTATGATCGGCGGCAGCGAAAGCTTTCGCGCGTCCGGTGATGAAGCCGCCGTGCTGGGACGGCAGGGCCGCCCAAAAACGGGAGAGTTCGTTGGATTTGAGTTCGAGCGCCTTGACTTCTTCGGGCGTCAGCACGAGCATGTACATCGTCGTCATCTGGTTTTCGATGACCGGCGCGGCTCCGTCGTTCGTCGTCACGTTGACGCGGAAACTGCCCTGCTTGTCGACGCGGATCAGGCGCTCGACGTCGACCGGCGTACCGAGGTTGTCGGAAAGGCGCGCAACGGCGGACTCTTCAAAACTCGTGCCGGCCGCCACGTGGCCGCCGACGAAATCGAACGCACCAGGGTACGTCTTTTTTTTCGCCGATCTTTTCTGGATGATCACGTGCCCGGTTTCGGGATGGACCAGGATGATGCTGACCCCTCGATGCAGCGCGCCGGTGATATGGGCCTGGTCGATGTCCATCTGTCCGATCTTGCTTTCTTTTTCGTCGAAAATATCGATGAGCTTGACAGCCAGGCGGCCGCCCTGCGTTTCGGCCAGCCGCGCGCCCACGCCGGGGCGCATCTTCACCGGCATCTGCTGCGCGCGGAGCGTGTCCGGGAACTTGCGGATGTCAACTTTGTCGGGCGACAAGCTCTGCGACGCTTCCAGCAGACCCGCCGTCGCGAGATATTCGACCTTCGGTCCGATCTTGGCATAAAGAAGGCCCGGAAACTTTTCGGGCGCCACATTGGCCACTTTGGCTTCTTTTTCTACCATGCCTACGTAATCGTCCGTATGAATGCGGTTGGGGTCGAACGCACGCGCCAACAGGTACGCCCGCGTATCATCGTCGATATACGCGGCACTGAGAAACTTGCCCATTTCGGAGCGAGTTTCGGGGTTGTACTGGTATTGCTGAGCCGATTCATAGCTCAGCCGCCAGGCCAGCTCGGCGTTGATGGTTTGGTCCGGATTGCGGAAAAATACGCGCATGTTATTCAGCAGCGCATAGTGAAGATAAGGATTGATCGGAATGTCGTTCGGCTCCCCGGGCTCACCTTCGATGTTCGCGTCGTAAGGCGCATCGGGAAAAGCCGGCCGGCGGCGCGTAACGCGGCGCTCTCTTCCCTCGCCCTCGACCCGCACGATGTAATAGTGAGGATCATCCGGATCGGCCGGGGAAGTGGAAACGTAGACGTCCTCAGGCGTGCCACCGACGCCGGTCGCGCGCGTACGCATCGGATTGGTCGAATTGTCGTAATACGGCGTCCCGACCGGCTCGCCGTAAGGGTCCGTGGGATGACGCTCGTCTTTCATGCCGGCCTTAAGCTTCCGGTCGATCCGCGTTACGAAATCTTCATTAGCAACGATGTCGTCGAAAATGTCACGGAAACGGATGAAATAGCGGCCGCTGTCGTTGTCTTCGAAATAGGTCTCCTCGCCGGACACCGGATCAACGGCTTTCTTGTAGGGCCTACCTTGCGCCGCCGAGATCTGCCGGACGAGATCCTCAGAGATCATCAGCGCCTTCGAAAAATGACGCTCATAGGCCTGGATCGCGCCGACGTTGCGGTTCATAGAACCATCCGGCATGTCGGCGCCCGTCGATTCAGTCATGTGCACATGGTTCATGATGAAGATGCCGGTCAACGGAAACTGGTAGGACTTATCTTCTTCGCGTTCGCCGATAGTCACGTTTTCGTCGGGGCGCATCCAGTCCCTGATCGGCATTTTCATGCGCCGCCGCAGGATGTGCTCGACGACTTCGGGATGGAACTGCGAAAGAATGCTCGCGGCCGTGCTTCCGGCGCCGCAGGTGAATACTTTTGCCTGCTGGAAATTGAGCATCGTCTGCCATGAGGCCGACGGCGTAGACGTGAAATCAGGCTTCCCGTCAGGACCGATCCGGTAGACGCCGAAGTCGACCATGTAATTATCGTCGAGATAAAGGTTGTCTATGACGCCCTGACTGACGGCCACGTTCGGTTGGCCCGCCAATTCGCCGGTGGCCCTGTATTTCACGTTCGCCGGATGCGCCCAGTCGATCGGATGTTTATAGCGCGCGACGAGGACGCTCGGCTGTATCGTGGAAACGGAAGTGCCGACGACTTTGCGGCTTGTCGTTTCCAAGCCCAACATCGTGGGCAGCACGTAGGACAGCACCATAAACTGCTTTTCTTTGTAATCCCTTGTCGCCTGGTCCCAATTGAGCACGCGCGTTTTGAAGCCCATCGCCAGCTCGTAGAGGTTGCGCACACTGTTTTCTTCGATGACGGCCTTTCTGAAAAAGTCGGGCATTGCCGGACGATTGCCGGCATCTTTTAGGTCGATGAAATCATTGTCGATGATGCGTGCCGTGTTAAGCAGGTTGGCGATGAACGATAACGGCAGGTGCTTGGCTTCGGCGCGCAGCAGGTTGACCGTGTTGTCGATACGGTCTTCGGGTTCGCGCAGCCTCCAGTCCGATGGAATGTCGCGCGCGGTCCTTTCAAGTTCGGCCTTGATCACGTCGACATAATGCTTCTTGTCGCCGTGGTCCTTCGCGCTGAGGCGCAGCTCGAAAATCCTCGCGAACGCCGAGTGCTTCGACGCGAGCGCCTCGACAGTTGAAGGCCGCTTGTCTTCGAGCATCAGGTTCAACATCTGTTCGCGGTCGCCGACGCCATAGACGGGTCCAAACACCGGCCGCACGGCGGCGTTCTGCTTGCCCGATCCGCCGCCCGAATCAGTGCCGGGAGACGAAGTGCTTTTTTTTCCGAGCGACTTCACGTAATGGAACAGCGTGCCCTCGAACGTCTTCACGAGCCCGCCGCCTCCGCCGATCATGATGATGTCCGACGGCGGGGCACGGCCGCTGAGAATCAGCTGTTTGATCTGTTTGTAGGTCGGGAAAACTTGCGGCACCGGCAGCGAACGACCGGGGAAATACATGCCCTCGGCGTCGACCGGATAATCGCCCAGGATGACCTGCGCGACCGATTCGCGCTTGAAATCGGCCTCCTGGTGCAACGCTTTCAGGAGCTCGTCGTCGGCATCACGGGCAAGCTTGAGTATTTCATTGCGTGAGGACGCCGCTAGGTCTTTGCGCTTGAGCGCAGCCTGCTTCACCAGGTAGAGCCTCTGCATCGCTTTGAAGTTGTCGCTCATGAGCGCATGCACGTGCATCGCGATACGGTCGGCATTGTTGCGCCCTTTTTCGAAATATTGTCGCGCCGCATTTTTTAGACCGTCCCTCTGGCCATCTCCGAGCGTGTCGTAATCGATAACACCATTCCTCGCCGCGAACCAGCGGGCCCTGGCCTCGACTAGGCGTTCTTTTGCATCCGCATCGCCGATCTTTTGGTAATCATCAATTTCCTGGCCCTGAAAATAGGTGTTGAACACCGATGAAAACTGCCCCTGATTGTGGTCGAAACGGCTTACAGCCTCCGTGAGCTTCATAGCTTCATAGCCGCGGACGTCGAAATAGTCCCTCGCTCTTTCACGCAGCTCTGTTTTCTGGCTGTCGGGTAGCTGGTCGAAATGCTTGATCCTGTTTTCTTTTGCAGGCTTGAAAAACTGGCGCGCCTTTTGTTCGATCATCCCCGCCTTGTCGGTGGTGGCGGACCAGAAGCGGTTCAGCTCCTCGTTCTTGGAGTTGAGGAAACGCACTTCTTCGGCCGTCAGCATGACCATGTAGAGCGTGCCGATCTGGTTATCAATGAAATCGCCGTCGGCGCCGCTCAGGCGGATATACGTCGCGAACGACGACTCTGCCTCGACCTGCACGAGACGCTCTATCAAGATCGGATCCTCGAATGTCTCCAATAAACGGTCGACAGCCGCCTGCCTGAAACTGCTTTTGGTACCTACGTGTCCCCCGACAAAATCGAGCCGGTTCGGATATGTTTTTTTGCCGGGCGCGCGTCGCTGCAGGATGATATTGCCGGTATCAGGATCCACGAGAATGATGTTCACGTTGCGATGCAGCGCGCCGGTGCGGTGCGCCTCTTCAAGGGAAACGGCTGTGCCCGTGAAAACACCGTCGGCGTCAAGCACATCGACGGTCGTGACGGCGAGGCGCGCGCCTTGCCTTTCCAACGAGGCGGCCGTGACGACTTTCAGGTTCACGGTCCTCAGGAAGTCCGAATGTCCTGCCTGGCCGGGCAGTCCGTAGCTGGTGACGATGTTGAAATCCCGTTCCGCGCTGGCCGCGACTTCGGCGCGGAAAATTTCGATCTCGGTGTATTCGACGTAGCGGGTGAACCGCTCGAATTCTTTCGGCTCGTGGCTGATCAGGACGGGAGCGACGCCGGGCAGGATGTTCATGCGGCGTGCGGTCACGGCACTCGGCGTGATCATGATGAGGCGGACGCCGAGCTCGAAAAGACGCTGGGCCGTGGCGCCGGTCTGGCTGAAAATGACGGTGCCTTTCGCGTTGGAGATCGCCGCACGGTGCGCGACCGAATAAGTGCCCTGCCACAAGAGTGAGGAAGCGATCATTTCCTGGTCCTTCTCGAACCTCTCGCGCACAAGTTTGTCCTGGCGTTCCTTGAAATTGACTTTTTTCTCGGCTTCGCCGATCGAGGCTTTCAGCGCGCGGATCACAAAACCGGTCTGAGTGAACCCTTCGTCTCCGTTCGCGTAGCTGACGAGGCCCGCGCCTTCGCTGATCGACGCTTCGAGGCTCTGCGGGTCAGCCGGGTCATGGTCGACGATGCTCAAAGCACCCGCGGCCAGCGTTTTTTGAAGGAACGTGTTGCGTACCAGGGGATAATGCTGAGATCCGGCTTCCTTCGATATCGCCTTCTTGTCGAGCCAAACGCCGTCCAGCGAAGGCAGCACGCGCTCGAGGTTGTCGAACGCTTCCTGCGTGCCCACTTTCGCGAAAAGGAACGCTCCGTTCGTGATTTCCGCGCGGAACCGAGCGAGGTCGCGGCTCTTGCTGCCGAGAGGCACGACGACGCCGTCCACGTCGAGCTCTTTCATGCCGTAGGCGATGTCCGCCGTGTCTTTTTCGTCGGTCTTGCCGCCGAGTACCTGTACGACCGTGACGAGGCTGCGCGTTTCGGCCGCGATCTCGCGGAGGCGCTTGACCGTGTCCTTGACCCACTCGCGATGGTCTTCGGTAATATCGGTAAAATCGAAACTCGCGGACTTCATGCCGCTCTTCAGAAGTTCGCGCAGCGCCGTGTCGGAGCTGAGCGAGGGCGTGATCGCGACCATCACGCCGGCGCGGTTCCCGCGATGCGGCGACGACGCCAGGATCAGCGGCTCTTCCTGCAGGATCTGCACGCCCGGATGCGGGATAACGGTGTCGAGTCCGGATTCCAGCAAGAGTCGCGCTTCGCGCGAACCGAGATTTTTTTCTTTCAGCACGTCGAGCACGACAAGGCGGTCTTCGGGACGCACCGCGAGCCTGTCCATAATCGAGGTGAATGCCGCCGTGTCCTTCAGCACCGTCGGTTTTTCTATCTTGTCGCTGTCTCGGCGGCCGATGTCGACGTTCACGATGTAGGCGACATTGCCGATCTTCACGCGGTAGGACTTGATGTCGGGGTTCGTGTTGTTGATCGGCATCGCATCGTCGGGACGATCGAGGAAATAGCGGTTCAAGCGCTTGCGGAACCATTCTCCTGCGAGGAAATCGTTCGCGCGGCGGTCGCCCTTCATCGCCTTCTGCAGAACGGCCACCGGGTCCCGGTAAGCGGCCAGCGCGTCGCTGACCGTCGAAAGGTTCGCGGCAGCGGTCATCAAGTGTCCGAGCGGACGGCTCAGCTTCACCGAGGCTACCTGATAGGCCGCGAAATCGTCGGGACGCTCGTGGCGCAACTTTAAGCACCAGTTAAAAACGGCGCGGAAATCTTTTTCTTCGGGCCCGTTCGGGATCAGCACGTTGCCCGAGCCGGGTACCGTGCGGTCGAGCACGACGCCGTTCAACTGCGTGATGCCTTCGATCCAGGGCGCGGCGATCATCAGGGCGCCGTTGACGGCGCTGTCGGACTCCGTGAATTCGGCGGCGCCGGTCGCGCGCCTTGAAACCATCACCTGCACGTCGAAGATTGAAAGCGCTTTCAGTTTTTCCCTCGGGCCCCAGCCGGTCACGACGATGAGGCCGCCAGGGACCTCCTCGTTGACTTCTTTTTCCAGGGCCTTCAGCCTGAGCAACATTTTGTGGCTGTCCTCGCTGGGCTGGACGTTCACCATCAGCACGACCTGGCCGCCCGCGCGTTCGTCGTTGCTGCGCACGATGTCGAGGATGTTGTCACGCGTCCATACGGTCTGCTCGTCGATCTTTTCGGGCACGAGGCGCGCGACGATGCCGAACGTGGTCTTGTTTGGATCGAGCTTGGAGAAAAGGGGATTATAATCGTTCAGCGTCTCGTCGTCGCGCGCGGCTTCCTTGGCCAGGACCTTGGCGCTCTTAAACTGCGTGATGGTGGGACGCTCGAAATCGACGCCGGCGTCGGCCGCTGTCAGGTGCTTGCGGAATTCGGACTGAGATTCGGGCCGGTTGTCGCCGTTCGTGTTGGCCACGGCGGGCGTCGCCGTCGGATCCAGGTGCGCCAGATCGTCCATATGAGGGCCGCTGACTTTCGAATTGGCGTCGGCGGTGCGGATGGCGCCGCTGGTGTCGTCGGTGTCGGTGATGCGTTCAAAATAATGGTGCATGTGCTGTGGGATGCCGGCGCGGTTCAGCGCTTTGCGGCCGTCGTTCAACGGATACGTGCCGCGGTTCGGGTACGTATGGGAAACGTGCCAGAAAAACGCGTCTTTCAGGATGTGTTCTTCTTTACGCCTCTGCGAATTTTCTTCTTCGATGCGGCGGTAAACGAACAGTTTGCCGATCTGTCCGTCATTACCGACGACGACGGGCGCCTTATAAGCCGCTTTCTTCGCTTCTTTATCGCGTTTTTCGAGTTCTTCGATGAGCTTCAGCGACGCGCGGCTGAAAAATTCCGAAAATTCCTGCCAGGAGCCGGTGCCGTATTTCTCGTACTGGTACATCAGTTTCGTGATGCGGCCGTCCTTGTCGCGGATGAGCCAGGCTTCCTTGCCTTCCCGGTTGGTCCCCCGGAAAGCCTCCGCCGTGACGTCTACGCCCCCGACCTTGACCTGGAACGTCAGCTGGGGTTCGGGCTGTAAGTCATTGGCAGGCCACGGAAGAGTGCTGTAATCGAACGGTTTGGGCTCGAAAACGTTCAGCTTTGTGTTGGGATCGACGACCGGGTGGCCGGCGGCGTCGCGGACGAGCTCGAGACGCAGGCGGTACATCGGCTCGATCGTCACGACCTGCGCCTTGCTCTGCATCAGTGTGGTTTCGCCGGAAGAAACGAACTGCAGCACGGGTCCCAGCCCGCCGCCCACGAGCGAAATTTCGGGCGAAATATTGTAGACGGTGCGCCCCTCGAGTTCGGGCGCGAACCTTTCGAGCCAGTTATCCCGGACGATGCCGAACATCATCAGGATGCGGTCGGCCAGCACGCTCTTGGCCAGCGCCGGGGACGCCGACTCCTGGATCAGCTTCAGCACGGTTTCCTGCTTCGCCTTGTCCATGATCGCGACGGCCCGCAGCACGGGCTGATAGCGCTCGACCGGGTATTGGTGAAGCAATTCGATGGTGTCGGAATATTCGAGCAGTATTTCGGTCAGTTTTTGTTCGGGAGCGCCAGAGGCCAGCGCGTCATCCAGGACTTTTTTGATATATTCGACACTGTTGGTCTTCACGGCCAAAAGCGGCTTCGGCACGTTCAGCATCAGCCCTTTGCCGGCTTTTTTCAGGAGGCCGATGCGCTTCATGCGCTCGACGAGAAGTCCGATCTCGGTCTTGTCGGTCTGCAGGCCGAACGCTTTGAGCCGGTCCTCTATCAGCGCGACCAGCACGGTCCTATCCACCGGCGCTGATTCTTCCTGCGCCAGAAAGATGGAACCGATGATGTTCATGCGCTGCCAATTAGGCCTCAAGTCCCAGCGGCCATCCGGCCATTTGTCGCCGACGCCTTCCCAAAGCCTTTCGAGATAAGTCGGTACCGCGGCGACGAGGCGTGCGCCTTCCGCTTTCAAAGTTTCTGCGAAATCTCCGGCTTCCGTTTTTTTCCGCGGCGCAACGGCGGCCATGCGGGAAGCAGCCACGATTTGTTTGTCCAGCTCGAGACCCCGGCCGACTTTGTACTGCAGTATTTTCCAGACCAATCCGCGTTCCGTCATCAGCGCGCCGATCTCTCTCTCGGCCTGCTCCCGGTCGGTATTCTCTTTCAGGAACACGGCGCCGACGCCGCCTCCGAAAGAGCCTGCGCCCTTCTGTCCTTCCACGTAGGAGGGCATTGCCAGCACCAACGCGTTCCAGTCGGCGTTGACATACGTCGGCGAATTCACGGCGAACGCATTTCCTTCTTCGATAGTCAGTCGTATCACTTCGTTCAGATCTTGGCGGGCAAGCGCGGCGATAAGGGCAGCGGTGCGATCGGCGCCGGTATCACGCGTGCGCGGGAAGCTCTTGGAGCCGCGCAGACGCAGCTCGATCAACGGTTCGAGGATTTTTTGGGCGCTGGTACCGGCAACGCGTATGCCTGTATCGATGAGTATCATGCGGTCCGCGAGGCGGCGCGTGATCTGGTCTTTCAGGTCGGACGAAAGTCCCAGGCCGATCTCCTTCAGTGTGTCGATCGTGCCGGCCCCCTCAGTGCCGATCAGGTTCAGTCCGGCAAGGATCGTACCGTAAGGGTCCTGCCATCCGCCGGTGGAATTATCGGGGTTGCGGCTGCCGAGAAACGCTTCGACGGCGGCCGCGCGCAGCGCGATCTCGGCGTTGGTGCGCGGCTGGCCCGCCAACTCGAACAGTTCTTTCAAAAATTCTGCGGCCGCGCCGCCCGAGCCTCCAAGACCGTTCGGAAGCGGCTTCGCGCAGCGGATCTCGAGACCGTTCATCGGGGCCGTCTTTCCCGCCTCGGTGTTGTTGTAGGCCAGGAAGAAATCCCGAAGGCGGGCCGTAAAAGTTTCCTGTGTGTCCGTGAGTTCCCCGCTTTCGTTGCGCTGGATGTAGCCGGCCTCGGCCAGAGACGCGACAGCATAGGCGAATTTTGGATCGTCGAGCTTCGAGAAAAGCTGCTGCACGTCCGCGGTTTCGAGCACGGCGCCGTTGTCCGCGATGATGCGTATTTTTTTCTCGGTGATGGGCCGCATCGAGGCGCCCTCCTCGTAACCCTCGATCTCGATCGCCATGTTCACGACTTTACCGGGCACGCCGGAAACCACATCGATGATGAGGTCGCATGCGAGCGCGCCGTGCGTCAGATCGAAGCGTCCGGAGCGGCGCGCTTTCAATGATTTTCCGTAAAGGTCAGGCGCCAGCGCGAACGGCCCTGCGTAAGGCTGAATGTAGCTGCGCAGCTGCGTCTCGAACGTGCGGTAGATGAGCTGGTTGCGCATGCGGCGGTACCTCACCTGCTCGGTGGGGCCGTCGGGCGCGAGCAAATGCAGGTTGTCGCCTATCTTCGAGAACTCGCGAAAATAAGCGGAAGATGTACGGTCGAAAAGGTCCGCGAGAAACTGCATCGCGCGCAGGCGGAACTGGATCGCCTGCGATGGGTTCGTCGAAGTGCCGACCTGGTCGTTAGTAATCTTCACCATGATCTCGTGCGTTTTTTTCAGCATCTTTCCGAACGTGGCCGGGTCACCGTTCTCGGTCTTGCGTATCAGGTCGTTCATCATACGGCGCGTGTCGCGAGTGCGGATCAGGCCCTTCATGATGTATTCGTGGATCAGCAGGTTGCGCGTCGCGTTTTCGATCGCGGCGAAGTTGGCGTTGCCCTTTACTCCGAGCTCCAGCCACCGCAGAGCCAGCGTGATCAGCCCCGAGTTGTCGCCGTCAGCCTTCTCGGCCTGGATCAGTCCGAGTCTCTTTTCTAGGTCTTTCATCGAAGCGACGTGAAGCTCGAGCTGCGAGATCTTGTATTTCAGCACGCTTGGGTCGATGATCTCGGCGCCGGCGTTGACCGTGTAATACTGCTGGATAATGCCGTTGATGGTGCGGCCGAGGGCCCTGTCATCAGGTTTCGCGTTACTATATAGGAAGACGGTGTCGGCCTTCTGCTGGCTAAGGACGCTGGCCAGCGCCTGGCTGAAGATGATCTGACCGAGCTTTTCGAACGTTTGGTCGCCTTCGTTCCACGGATTCACGAGCGTGTACGTGTATTCTCCGCTGCGGTTCATTTGTTCGACCGCGTAGTTCAAGCGTGCTTCGAGACGGGCGGCCGGCAGTACCTCGTCGAGCTCCTGGCCAAGCAGATGGCTGCGGTTCTCGATCCGGAAACGAGTCTCGGCTTTGATGACCGCTTCTCGCGCCAGCTCCTTATAGACGACGTCGCGCGCGCGGCCGCTGGTGCCGATGCGCTTCGTGACATCGTCGTCGGTGGGCTTGTCGCCGTTGTCGAGCATCGTGATGCGGTTGTTGATGGTCTCTTCCGAAAGCGGCGTGAGAAATACCGAAATGGGTTGGAAGCCGTATTTGGCCTGCACGTACTCACGAATCTTCTGCGCCGCGTTGTTTCCGACTTCGATCAGCGAAAGATGGTCTTTGTCGAGCGCCTCGTCGAGCGACTTCAGGTCGATGCCGTGAAGGTCGCCGCCGAGCGGCTCTTTGATCAGCAGGATCTTGCCTTCGCTCTCGAGCTGGCGCAATTCGTCCTCGCTGCGGAAATAATATTCGACGCCTTCGTTCTCGCCGGGTCTCTTGGCGCGGCTATTGTAGATGACGAGGCGTTTTACCGCCTCGCCATGCACGCGCTTCATCTCTTCGAACCCGATCGTTCCCTTGCCGGCACCCGACGGGCCGGACAGGATGATTAGCTTGTTCGCGCGGCCCACTTTCGAGAAGCCGACCGACCCGACGAGATTCTTCATCTCGACGCTCGACATCATTTTCATGATCTCGAATGTAGAGCCGGTCTCAAAAAAGTTCTTCGGCTTGTCCGTGACGAGCCCGAACAGCTTCGTCAGGAATTCCTCTTCGGTCGCCGTGTCAAAATTGTAGCCGACGAACGCGTGTTCGACCGCCATGTCGCGGACGATGTCCTGGCGGCTCATCTTCCTCTTTAATACCAGCGGGGTCTTCGCGACGAACTGGGCCAGTCGGGCCGCCAGCACGGTTCCGCCGCTGTCGCGGGCCGCGGCCGCGATCAGGTCCGCGCGCGGACGAGCCGCGTTAGCCTCGAGGCTCGCGACGGCCTTCGTCAACGCTTCGCGCAGTTCCGGATAGATCAGTTCGAATTGAATGCCGCCGTACTCGCCGGGCTTGCTCAGCACGTCCGCAACGACGGCGGGCCACGGCATCCATTTGGACTCGGAGGCCTCGCCTGCTTCGAGCTTGGTCTGGGCGCCGGGCGGCAAAACGACGAAATAAATGCAGCGGTATTGGTTGACGGATTGATCGCCGACGTGCACGTAGCCGGTGCCTTCGAACCCGGGACCGGAATCGGCTTTCTTCACGCCGCCCTTCGTCTCTCGGATCTTCCATCCTTTTGCGGGGCCCAGACGGATCATCTGGCTCTTGGGGAACGGGACGGCTGTTTCTTCCAGGACTTCGCGGCCCGCGGCATCGTCGAAAGCTTCGCCGGCCATGACATTGCCGGCGGCCGCGACGTCCCAAGTGTTCGGGAAGGCTTTCTTCGTCGGGCTGCGCTTCTGCAGCATCATCTCGACTTTGCCGGCGTTATTGAGGCGGAACATGAAGACGTTGACGCTGCGGTGATAGGTCTCGGTGCCAATCAGGTATTGGCGCTCTATCGTGTGGCCCGTCACGTCGCCGTCGTTGTCCAGAATATCGGCTCTTTCCACGGCCAGACGGGCGGCGGCGGTCAAAGGGGCCGGCGCGTCGGATTCGTCGTCGGCATTGAGCACTTCGGCGGGACGGGCCGCGGAATCCGGCATCGTGCTTTCCCCGTCAAACCAAACGACGTCCTTGCCGCGGACGCGTTGGCTATAGGCCTTAAAAAGGATGTCGCCGAGGTCCGGTGGGCTCAGCGCCAGACGGTAGCCGCGCTTGGCCGCGGCATCATAAAACGGAGTGTAGCGGTCCACGATCAACTTGATGTCGGCCGGCGGAACACGGTTCTGGCTGAACACGGCCTTGTAAGCCAGCAGCAGCTTCGCGATCTGGTTCTTCGCCTCATCGCGCGTCAGCTCTCCGTTGCCGAGCATGTTGTTGAGCTTGAACGAAAGATAAAAATCGGAGTCCTTGAACTGCTCCTCGTATTCGCGGGGCTTCTGCGTCAGGATCGCGATGTAGGGACGGTCTTTTGATTTTTCGTCGAATTTCGGCATCACGATGAGGTACGAGAGCTTCTCGCCGTCCATCAGGGACGAAATGCCCTCGGAGTGGAAGCCGCCGGTGATCAGCGCCGCGACGCGCGCTCCTTCTTGTTTCATGCGGGCGCGCGTGTTTCGGATCAGCGCCTCATTGCGGCGCGAGGCCAATTCGTAAAACTTCATCGCATCGGGGATCGACTCCTCGAGCACCGAGAAATCGACGTACTGCAGCGCGGGCACGCCGTATTTCGTTCCGAGCGCCTGCAGCGTGTTCTTGATCTCGGCGACCTGGCAGGCGCTCAGGTTCTTCGTCAGATATTCGTAGTCTTTCGAGGTCAGCGCCGTGTCCAATAATTGCGAAAAGATAGACGCGCAGCGCGAAAGCGCGGCCAGCCGGCGCTCCTCGTCCGAGCGGAACAGTTTTTCGCGGACATCGTTTTCAAAGCCTTCGGACTCGTCGAAGATGGAGATCAGGTCGATGCCTTCGTAAAGACGCACGTATTCGGAATAAAGGATGATGTTCGCGTAGGTGAGCGGATCGATGCCGGCCCTCTGCGAAAATTCGGCGAGCGCTAGGTGGAACTTGCCCGGCGTCATCTTGTTCTGCTTGAACGCGAGCATGAGCGCGACGAGCTTCTGAAGGTCGGGTTTCGCGAGCTTGCGGTTCAACTCGGCCATCAGCGCCTCGCGTTCGAGGCCGGCCTTCTTGAAGTCGATCCCTTTTTCGAGCGCGACCGTATCCGCCAGTTTTTTTAGGTTTGGGTACTTCGAAAAACCGACGCCGTTCGCGGCCGCCGTCCGGGTGAAATATTCCCAGTACTCGGTGAATTTCACCGAGCCGGTCCGGTGCAGCAGCTTGTGGCGCGTCAGCTCGGCCAGTTCGAGGGAATAGACCTTGTTTTCGAGCTCGCGCAGCGCGCGCTTCAGACCCTTCAGTTCCTTGCGGACGCGGACCTTCCGGTCGACGATCGATTTGAAGACCGCGAGGTTTTCGTCGTACAGCTGGGGGTCGTCGACGCCGTAGAGTTTGACCGGCGCTTCCGTGATCATCGAATAAAATTCGCCGGCCGAGATCTTGCCCTCTTCCATCAGCAGCGTCGCGGCCTTGCGGCGGACCTGTTCGGACGGAAAGCTCTTCACGATCGACGTGTCGATGAGGTCGTAGCCGCCCTCGAGCGCGATCAGGTTCAGGTTGTAATTCTTGACGAGCGAATCGAGGATCTTGGAGATGGATTCCTGGGCGCCGAGGTTGGAGTGAGCATCCTGGATGTTGATGATGAGTTCGTCGGTGTTTTTCGACACGTTCTTGCGGGAGATGCCTGATTCTTCGGGAATAAGGACACTGTTTAACGCGTCGGGCGTCCCCTGGACCTTCACGTCGGTGACGCGCGACCACACCGGTGCGCCGCCTTGGGCCTGGACGGCATCGTGGCACGCGAACGTGAATACCAGCGCGGCCGACAAGGCGCGGATCTTCCATCCGTACGAAGTGCGGAAAGGCGGCTGATTGTTTTTTGTTGAACTTCCGTTGTCCAAGCGTTTTTCCCCTTTAGAACTTAGTCTAGTAGATAAGAAATATTTATATGAACCGCGAAAAAAATTTCTTTAGAAAAAGGGCAAAGCCATCGGATGCCGGGAATAAGAGAAACCGATCCCGCCGGTCGATTATTCAAAGAAGTATACAAGCCAGCCCTGTCGAATTCAAGGCGAAATCAAGCGTTTGAGGCATTTTTATTCCCGTAATTTCAAGCATTTATGAGAAAACTGCGTTTCAAATAGACGCTGAAGAGAATCAGCGCGCTTTTGTAAGATTACTTCTCATTCTGTTAAAATTGTTAACTATTTCATAAGAAACAAAAATTTTGATAAGCCAAATAACCTTAAGCGGACTGCGCCAGCGCCCTCGCCAGACGCGTGGCGGCGCGCAAAGCCCGGTCGATGTCCAGCGAACGCAGCCAGCGGATCACGGTGCCGAGGCGCCCGCCTACCTTTTTTAGGAATGTTTCGTCCTTGAAACCGATGCCGACGTTTTCACCAACGAAATAGCCCGCGAAGAAAAGTACCGGGTCCCGGTAACCGTCTTCGGCGACAACCATGAACCTCGAAAGCGGCGGTTTTTCGGCGCTGATCCTGCCGGAAACCGCCTCCGCTGTGTCCCCGCTTCCTGCCGAAAACGCGAACGCGATATTTTCGGGCGGCACACCGGCCTTCGTCAATGCCGTGATCGCCGCTTTGCGGTCGGGAGAAATGTCATAGCGGACCCTCGAATCGATGCCGGCGCCCGATTGGCCGATGACGCGCAGGCGCATGCCCTGCTCCTGGGTCTTGGCCGCGATCTTCCAGAAAAGTTCCTTTTGCGGGCCGCTGTTGATCTTCGCAATCATCGTCTCTTCGATCACCATCGCCGATTTCGCCGGCACGATGGCGGCTTCCGTCGCTGAAAGTCCGCGGAACGCGCGCATCGCGCCGCCCTCCGGCATCCCGGCGCCTTCAACCCCGAACAGGGCGTCGAGCTGTTTCAGGATCTCGGCCGGCTCGAGCGCTTCCTTTTTGATCAGCAGGCTCGTCTCGTTCCAAATACGGCGCGTTTCCTCGAGGTCAACGGCGTCGAGCGCCCCGATAAGCGAGCGGATCTTATTCAAAAAGAGCAGGTCACGAGCATCGGCCAGCGCGAGGCCGGCCGCGGCCTTCAGTGTAAGGCCCGACGCTTGCGGATCCAAAATGCTTTCGGCCGCGTGCGGCTGTCCGGACGCTTTTGACCGGAGCTCGCTCAAATAAACCCGCGCGGTGTCGCCTCCGCGGTCTTCGGGAGCCCGGCGGATCGCATAAAAACTCACCCCGGCGCCAAAATTCGAAGATTCCAGCGCCTTCAGATCATCGGGCGAAGCGCCGATGACGCCGACAGCGATGGGCTCAGCAAACGCCGGCGCCGCGAGCCTGGCGGCCTGCGTGTCAGGTTCCAGAAAATCCTTCTTCATGGCGGCGATGACGGCCGGGATGTCGAATGGAGCGTCCGCCCGATAAAAGACGATGGAATAATGAACGAGGCCTTCGAAGTCGAGCTTGGCGATGAGCTGCGCTTCAGGCGACGCGGCGTCCGCGGCCGCGGCCGTCGCCAAAGCCAGCGTCAGGTCCGTCGTCACCTGAACGAGCCCGGGGTCCGGCGCGGCGGCGTCGTCCGGCTTCGGAAAATGAAGCTGATAATAGGCCTCCAGCTGAGCCAGGTCGCCGGCGGTCAGCGTCAGGATCTCCGCCAGCTTGGGGTTCGCCGGAAGAGCGTCATCCGGCTCGTCGTCGGCGTCCCCCTGCGCAGACGGATCCATAGCCTTGATAATCATGTCGAGCGGGTGCGTCTGAAGCGGCGTGCCGCTCTGCCGGAACAGGTTCGCCTTAGTGAGCAGCGACGACAATTTGGTCGTCGGCGGAGCTTTCAGGACCACTTTGACAAGATACGCGCCTTCCTCGACCGCGAAACCGAATACGCCAAACGCGTCGATCAGCTGCGACGGATCGGCGCCCGCGGCGGCGATAAGGTCGGAAATTTTAGCATCCGGCAGAGGCGCGGCCGGGACTTTCGATCCGGCCGCAATGACGCCGCCGGCGGCTTCGAGCTTCGCGCGTATCGCTTCGGCCGCCTGGCGCCTTTCCGTCTCGAAACGGTGCCGCTGAAGCACCAGACCCTTGATCTTTTGGGCATCTCTCTGGTCGGGCCCTGTCTTTTCGATGACGTCCCGAACGACGCGCTGCAGGAGGTCGGGGCTCACCTTAGAGTCCGGTATGTCGGTCAGGATGGCCGCCATCACTTCGGAGATCAACGCGCCGGCGCCCTTATTCGCTTTCAGAGCCTCGAAAAAGTCCGCGATTTTTTTCCGGTCGGAGGCGAATACCTTTTCGACGCCGACGATCGTCGCGTCATCTGGCAGCACCGCCTGCACGATCTCGATGACTTTCGCGTCCGGAAACGCCGCGTCGGCAGTTTTTGCCATGCGCACGACCTCGAACAATTCGATCGGATGCAGGGCGGCGATCGACGTCTTGTTCTGCACGGTCGTGAACACGAAGCCGGCGAGCGCGGCGCTCAGAGGATCGCTGTGACCGAAAGCCTGGAAAAAAATGTTGAGGTCGCCGGGTTTATCGCTGAAAGCCGCGGCGAGCTTTTCTAGCGTCGCGTCTTCGGTGAATTTCACGCCGTCTTCGTCCTCCACCATCAGGTTTTTAGCGATCAACGTCGGGCGCACAAGGCCGAACAGGTCCTGCAGGCGGCGGTGCTCGACGATCTCTGCGACGAGGACCGGGATCGTCTTGCCGGCCGTGTGTCCGTCGCGGGCCATCAGCATGAATTCCATAGGATGCTGGGTCGCGGCAGCCGCTTCAGGCAGCGCGAGCGCAAGCTCGGCCATAAAGTTGCCGAGGCCGACGTTGTCGTCCTCGCTTTCGAAAAGAAGCGCAAGTTTCAGAGGGTCGGAACCCAACGCTGTCCGAAGCGCAGCCACGTTAGCTTTTTCGATCTTGTCGGCAAAGTCCAGGCTGTCGTCAGGACCGCCGGGCCCGCGTTCGATGACGCCGGCCAACAGGAGCGCCGCCTGGATCGCCGGTCCGATCGCGCCGTCTCCGAGCAGCTGCGCCGCTATCGCGGGCGCCTCCTTGCCACCGGCATGCGCGGTGCGCACCAGGAGCATGAATTCGAAAGGAGTCATGTCCTGCAGGACCCCGTCCGGCAGCGCCGCAGCCACTTCGGCCATGACCGGACCGAGGCCTTTATTCGGCTGATAGGATTCACAAAACGCCGGCAGCAGACGCACGTCGGGCGCAAGGCTCGCGCGCACCGCGAGCATGTTCGTGTTGCTATTCATCAGATAAACGCCGGGAACGGGGTTCGCCATGAGGCCGGCCTTCGCCAGCTCGGCGCGCGCCAGACGCTGCCGCATTTTGGCTTCCACGTCCTTCGCGGTCGCGTCCGCGTTCTTGCCCTCGGCTTTCGAGGTCTGCACGGTGCCGGTGAAATCGAGCGGGTGCGCGGTGTCGCGGTCCGCTTTCGTCAAAAGGCCGGCGACTTGCATCAAGAGAGGCCCGAAGCCGTCGTTGGCTTCGTTGAACAATTCGAAAAATACGGCGAGCTTGCCGGGCTCGGGCGCGAACTGGTCCGTCAATTTTGTGATAGTGACATCGTCGGCGAGCACCCATTCCCCTTTTTCGGTAGGATGAGGTACGTAAATGTTCGCCGTCTTCAGCTCCTCCATCAACGCGCGCTGCGGCACGGATCGTTTGGCGATCTCGACGATGGCTGCCTCGTTCTTTCCTTTTTTATTGGCTTCGGTTACCAAAACCATGAATTCGAACGGTTTGAACGCCGCCGCGATGTCGTCGGGGAGCCCCCTCGTGACGTTCGCCATCAGCGGGCCGAGACCTTTGTTGACTTTGTAATTTTCGAAATACGCCGGCAGAAGCCTGGGGTCGGACGCGAGCGCATTCTTCACTTTCAGCATATCGGCGTCGGCGGCAGGCGCCGCGTTGTCGTCGGCGTCCGTCACGAAAACACCGGCGTCCTTCAGCGCGTTGAGCGCCAGCACCGGCAGCACTTCCTTTTCGACCTCTTGGACAATCCCGGCGTCGTCCTTGCCGTCGGCGTGGGCTTTCGCAACGGTAGTCATGAAATAACCGGGCGGACAGATGTCCGCGGAATTCTTGGGCAGCAGACCCGCGATGCGGGCCATCAAAACGCCGAGGCCCGTATTGGCGGGGTTCCAGGTCTCGAAAAAGTCCGCGATCTTGGTCGGATCGCCGCCGAGCGCTTCCGTCAACTTCGTCATCGTGGCGTCCGGCGCTAACGAGATGCCGCCCGATTTGTCCGGGCTCTCGACACAAACAGCCGCCGCCTTCAAGAGTTCGAATATTTCCTGCTGGCGAAGCGCCAACTCGATCTCGGCGGCGGCGCCGGCAGCGTCTTTTCCGGCTTTGTGGAACTCGCGCGCGAAGTACATGAAACGTCCCGGGTGAAGAGTGCCCCGGACCGCCGACGAAAGTTTTCTCGCCGCTTCGTCCATGAAAGCGCCCAGGCCTTTGTTCGCATCGTTCCACCATTCGAAGAACGCGGCCATCCTGAGAGCCTCGTCGTCAAGCGCGGCCGCCGTCTTGGCCAGCGTCGCGTCGTCAGCGAGCACCAGCTGGTCCTTCTCGGTCGGGTGTTTTACGATGATCCCCGCGTCTTTCAACATCTCGACCGTTTCCTCTTGGCGTGTCGTGTCATCGACGTATTTCGCGATGCCGGCCGCGTCCTTGCCCATTTTTTTGGCCTGCAAAGCGACGCTCATAAAATGAATGGGAGAGATCAGATCAACCAGCGGCTTGGGAAGAAGCAGCGCGGCCTGTGCGAGCGCCTTGCCTGAACCCCGGAAAGTGGCGCTCCAGCCGTTGAAGAACGCCGCCATCTTGATCTGGTCGCCACCGAGCGCGGCCAGGAAATCCGTCATCGTGGCGCCGTCGCGTATCCTGATGCTCGAGGCGTCATCGGGCCGAGGGACGAGCAGGCCGGCGTCCCTCAACAGCTGGCGCGCCGCATCGCTTTCCTTCCGGTGAGTCGGTTCGAAACGCGGTTTCGTGCCGGCAGGCTCGACGCCGGCCCCGGGGACCAGCAGCGCCGGATTTCCGGTGAAACGCGCCATGTCGAGTGCGGCCCAGTCGACCGTTTTGACGACCGTCGTGCCGACCGTCGTGGTGAGCGTAAACTTTGTTTCGAGCTGTCCGCGGACCGTCTCGACCTCGTCGCCGTAAAGGCCGTAGTCCGAACCTTTGCCGGCCAGCGCCATGTATTCGCGGACCGCGGAATCGCCCTTTATTTCCCGAAGCATTTCCCGCGCCCTCCATTCTGTGAGACCTTCGCTGAGCTCCTTATTCTGAAAATCGACCGAAAGATGCCCGCCTTCATGCAGCAGCAGGCCCAACAACTGGTTTTCGGTGACGGTCGGATCGGCCGGCAGCAGCACAACGCCGGCGCCCCAAAGCGCGATTTCTTTGATCCCTTTCTTCACCGACTGATATTTAATGCGTCCCTTTTCGTCCGGCACGGCGATCTGCAGCTCGTCCCAGGCTTTGGCGCTGATCGGGACGAGCTGCTTGTCGAAATCGGGAAATTCGCCGAGGAACGCGGCATCCTCCTTGCGGCCCAGCGCGGCGGCGCGGTCCCGGGCGCCCTCGTGGATCTCCTTGAGCTTTTTCTTCGCGGCGGCCACCGCGTTCATGTAAGCGGACGTTTTTTTGAACTCGTCGTCCTGTAGCGCGTAGTACTGTCTCAGCGTGATGCAGTCAGCCTTGATTTCCTGGAACACGCGTGCCGGCTGAATGCCCTGGTCCCGTATCAGGCGGGTCGCGATCTCGATGCGCCTGTCGATGTCATAATTGAAGCGTGTTTTCAGCACGTTCGTGATGTAGTCCGAGGTCACGTCCCTGTCTTTGGCCGCTTCACGCGCCGCGTCGTCAGGCAGCTTGGCGAGCTTCTCAGCGTTTTCCTCTTCATAGACGTCGTTAGCGACTCCGGCCAATGTTTTTGAGACAATTCTCACCACCCTCTGCTCGACGTCGTCGAGCGTGACATTGACCGGCACATAATTGACCGGAGAACCGTCCTTGAAGATCAGCAGCGGGTCTTCGGAAGCGTTGGGCAGTGTTGCCGCGTACAAGCTATGGCCCGAAGTGACGCTGAGCGACAGAAGAGATCCGTCCAGATCCATCGAAAACTTCACCTTCCCCTTGTCCGTGATCTTTTCGAACTGCTTGAACCATTCAGCGACCTTCACGCGGACGCCGTTGACCATCACCGTCTGCTTCTTTTCGTTCCCGAACAGATTCATTACGGCCGCGAGCTGCTCGGCGCCGGTGCCGGTCTTCAAGATGTCCGCGAGCTTGGTCGCCCATTCGGAGAGACCGTACTCGGGGCCTTTAGAGTCTTTCGTCGGGCCCTCGGAATCTTTCGCGGCGACCTTCAGCTCCGACGGCTTCGGGACCTTGTTCTGTCTTTTCTTGATCTCGGCGCGCGAGTCGGCAGTCCGCGCCTGCGTCCTCCAGCGCTTGAACCTGCCGGCCGCTTTCAGCTGCCGCTCGTCATCGCGGGTGATTTGGTCGTCGATCTTTTTATCGAGCTTGTCGTGCTCCTTATCGAGATAAGCGGCAGCCTTCGCCAGCGCGCCGGCGGGATCGTCGGGATAGCCGGCGAGAATGCTCTTGGCCTGCGAGTAGAGCCCCGAGAGTCCCGGGTTTTCCGTGCTGAGGTCGTCCAGCAGCTTTTCGAACTTGCTGATCAGCGAAGCATGCACCAGTTTTCTGGCGAGCTTGCCCGGCAGATCACCGCCGGCGACGACGTCGGTCATCACGGCCGGGTCTCCGGCGAAAAACGAGACCAGCACGTCCGTTTCGGTCAAATTCTTGTCCAGCGCCTTCGTTTCGATACCGGGTATTTTGTCCAGAATACCGCTGGAACCGCGCGTGCGCGCCTTGTCGCGCGCAAAACGGCGGTAGGCGGTCTTGGAACCGGCGGCCTCGAGATAAACCAGCGGCAGGAGCCCATCCCGGCTCTGAGACGGCGCATTCAGCAGCAGTCCCGCTTCGATCAGGTCTTCTTCCGCTTTCTCGGCGTCGTCGCCGCTGACGATCACGATGCCGAAAGCGCGGCGCGCCAGGTCGATCGTGTCTTTCAAGCGTTCCGTATCCGCGCCGGCTTTGAGCGGGACGACGCTGCCTTTCATGGAAAGATAAGCGTCTTTGTTTCCGGAGTGCCCGAATCCGAGACGCGCGGCGGAGATGCCGGCCGCGCCGGCGGCGCGCTTATAGACAGTTTCGACTTTGAGGTCGGCTTTGTCCACGACGGCTAGAAATCCGGCGTCTGTGGTCTTCGCCCAGTCAATATCGTCGACGATGGCGGCCAGCTTTTTGATCGCGTTGGCGTAAAAATTGACGATGTCGTCGCGCTGGAGATTTTCGGTGGATACTTCTTCGGCCAGCGCCAGCGCCTGGCGGCCCAGGGCCGCATTGAGCCTTTTCCAGAACTCTTTGTCGTCTTCGTCGACGGCCGGGACCGCCATGCCCATCATCGCGTAAAGAACCTTCCGGATCCTGGCGTCGTCCGGCTTTTTCCCGGGCGCTCCGCCGGCAGCCGTGTCGAGCGGGGTTTTTGGGAAAAACTCCGGGTCCCACGGCAGGGCGTCATCATCGCCGGGCGGGTTCAGAAGCTCGCGGTCGAGCACCGCGCGCAGCGCGGGCAGGATGTGCGAGTCAGCCATTTTTTGCACGTCCTCGATCTGGTTGTCGAGAGGAAGCGCCGCTTTGAGCGTGGGGACCTTGCGCATCGGCGCGTCTTTAGTGTCCAGGCTAAGCGTCGCGAAGTCCAGCCTAGGCTCCCCCTTCTCATCCGCCTTATCATTCAAGATGGCCTGGACCGTGGTACGGAATTCTGTGCCGCCATCGCTCTCGAAAATAGATACGAGACCCATCATGACGTTGCGCATCCCTTCGAGATTTATTTCCTTTTCCTTGTCGCTCAGCGAAAAGCGGTCCACGCTGTCGGTAAAATCCAGCACCGGCGGTTTGCCGTTGATCTTAGGGGTGTCCGGGTGCTTCGCCCACGCTTCCAGCCTGTCCTTGAATCGGCCCTTCAACTTCTGCATGATATCGAGCGTGGGGATCTTGTAGCTTTCTTTCCACCCGTCCGTGTCGGGGGCCATCGAGTGATAGCCGTAGATCTGCTCGAGCGCCATCAGGCCGTCGCGGCCCAGCATCGACACCAGATGCGCGATGAATTCCTTGTCGCCGCTGGAAGTGCCGCGGTAGGCGCGGGAGCCGATGTTCAGCTGGTGCAGTTCGTGGCCGAATTCGTGCGTGGTCAACATGTTCATTTCGGCTTTGAGGATCGCGTCGAGCAGCGCCTTCTTGTCATTCTTCAGGCTTTCGAAATCACGGCCCGCGGCGTCCTTGATGATGCGGCGGAAAAGCTTGGTCCTGAATTCGGCGTCCTGCTGCAGTGAATTGATCTTCTCCCGGATCTCCTTGGCCTCCGCGGCGAGATCCTTCTCAGCGATCTTTCTCTTGCTGCGCGCGCCGATCAGCGCCTGGTTGATCTGCGTGACGAGCCCCTCGATCTGCTCGCCGCGCTTGCGCGCAAACACGTTGATCATATATACGGGGATCTGCAGGACCCCTCCGACCGTGTACTCGGCGCGGATGTCCCGCTTGAAATCGTCTTCGAATTCCTTCCAGTTGTACCCGAGGTTATTTTCCGTCGTCAGACGTATCAACCCGTTGGCTCCTTTTTCGCGCACGGCGGGAGGGGCGCCCGGCGCGGCGGGCGTCTTGGGGGCGGCCTGGACCTTCCCCACCAGCTCCTCATAGTCCTGCCATATCTGTTCGAGCAGCGCCGTAATCGTGCCGTTAGCTTTGTCCAGCATCTGGTCGCGGACGTTGTCGCGGATCTTGTCGACGTAGATCGGCACGAACTTGCCGTTGCCTTTGCTTTCAGCGACGTTGATCGAAGCATCGAGTTCGTCGGGAAGGCCGTCCAGGTTTTCCCAGAATACCGCTTCGACGGACCTCACGTTCTTCTCGGGCCCGCAGACGAGGTCGCGCTTCTGGCGCGCGTCGACCTGCTTGACGCTCAAAAGAGTCGTGCCTTTTCCGGTGACGCGCACGTACAGATAGAACGGCTGGCCGACTTTCTCGAAATAATCGTTCAGCTGGTTCACCTCATGCTCGACCTTGTCCTCGACGTCGATGCTGTTGCTTTCCATGTAATTGAGAATGCGCCGCATCGCGTCGCGGACGTAGCGGTCCTCGAGCCGCGCGATCATCGCCAGGACCTGGCGGCGTTCGACGTCGTAGGCGTTTCCCGAATGGTATTTCGCGAGCATGAAGGCCAAGCCGTCACGGCAGAATCTTTCGAATTGGTCGCTCAGGAACTGGTCGCGGGCGACCTCGTCGTCGGGCATCGTCGGAAGCGCATCCATGTACCCGGGAGAAAAACGCGACGTCGTCAGCGCCGAATCGCGGCGGTAGGCCGCGAGGGCCATCACCTCGTCACCTGTCAGCGAGCCGAAAGTGACGACCGTTTCGCCGGTGAGCTGGACGAAATCGGACTTTCTTTCCTCGATCAGTTGACAGATATTCTCGAATGGCTTCTCGCTTGTCGTCTGGGAAGGCGCGAATGCCTTTTCGAACTTCGTGTGCAGCGCAGCCATCTCGGCAAAATCACGGGCGTTACCCGCATGACGGCCCTCGTCCGGCTCAGGCAGGCGGTCGAGGCGCCTCTCGATCGATTCGAGCTTGTTGCGGCCTTCGAGCAGGATCTCTTTTATCTTCGGGCTGGCGGTGATGTCGTTTTCACTGCCGATGAAGTCCTTGTACAGCTTTTGCGCGCGCGCGATCACGCCCTCGAAAACGACCTGGGCGGTTTCAAGGCCGGTGCGGGCGCGGTTGGAGAGGTTGATATCTTCGGTGCTGCTCGTGTTGCCCTCTTTGACGAAAATTTCGTTGTTCATCCCTTCCAACTGCTTGATGAGGCTGGCGTTTCCAATGGGATCCTCTTCCCTCGCAGCGACGAGGGCGCGCACGACATACTGCGTCACGCCCGTGTACATGAGGCCGGCCGTCCAAAGCCGCATCATCGCCTGGTGTTTCTTCTGGATCAGGTTCCATTCCGACTGGAAGACTGTGCAATCGAGCTGGTTTTTCTCGTCCAGCAGAACCTTCAGGGCCGTCTCCTTGTCCATCCGCGCGAGCTTTTCGAACAAAGCGCGCGTCTCGAGGTTGAAATACGGGCCGGCCACGAACTTCAGCATCGCTTCCTTCATCTGGAAAAAATCGTTCAGCATCGCGCTGATCGTGCTGCCGTCGATGACGTTGGCCCAGGCGACGTTGTACGTGCCGCCCTTCGACATGTCAAAGCGGCCGCCGCGGCCGAACAGCTGCATCAGTTCGCCTCCGGTGAGGCGCTGGTTCACGTTCACGATCAGCAGATCGGACTGATAGTCGTTGCCGCGCGTACCGACGAGATCGGTGAAAATGATGCGGCGGCCCTTCTTCACGTTTTTTACGGTATTGTCGGACTCGCGGGCGTCGCTGGTCTTTCTGCCGTCGATCATCTCGAGCATGTCCGAATATTTCCCTCCCTTCGAATGGATGTAATCGGCCAGTCCGGCCTTCAGCGCGTCGTCCATTTCGTTGAACGAGATCAGGATCGAGGAATCCGTGCGCAGATCCCCTTTCTTCCGCGCCACTCCGTTCAGGTCGACTTCATCCTTCTCGTGGCGGATCAAATCGCCTTTGAGGAAGCCTTCTCCGCGACGGACGCCGTTCTCGTCTAACACGTCGTCGGCGTATCGGGGACCTTCCTGGGAGTTGAGGAAAAGATCGAGCTCGTTCTTCAAAAACTGCATTTTTTCGGCAAACGTCGAGCGCTCGAACGTGCGGAAACGCTTCGACGGCGTCTCGAGCGTCCGCCCCAAAGCGTCTTTGTCCATCATGCGGTCCCGGAAACCCTTCCAAAGGTCGAAGCCGACGCTTTGAGTTATGGTCTTGAAATTGTCGACGTCGAACACGCCCACGCCCTGCATCAGCAGACCGAACTCCACGACCTCTCCCTGCGTGGCGCTGGCCATGCGGATGAAGTTTTCGTTATCGCGCCGCCACGTCGTCCTGGTTTCCTTGATCCAGGCGGCATTTTTGGCCTCCCATTTTCTGGCCCACTCTTCTTTCGCGGCGGCGTCGTCCCCGAACTCTTTTTTCTCCATGTCTTCCTGCATCTTCTCTTCGATCTTCTCTTTACCGGCTTCTCCTAGCTCCCCTACCACCTGCTTCATGAATGCTTGATTTTTCTTCTCCCACTCCGCGACCCACGCCTTTTCCGCGGCCTCGGTACCGAACACCTCCTTCTTCAGGTCTTTGGCATATTGCCTGCCGATCCTCTCCTCGACGAGTTCCGAGATGCCTTGCTTGCGGAAAAGCTCGAAGCCCGAAACGCCGCCCGACGTATCCAGCACCTGCACGCTGTTGAAATCTTCGGCAAAAGTGAGCTTGGATTTTTCGACCGCGTCGGTGGTCTCGAGGTTCAACTGCGTGCGGCGGTGGTTCAGCGCCTGGAGCAGCTGCAGGTCGCCGGGTATCTGGCTCGTCTTCAGCTGGCCGGACGCGACGTAGATGAAACGGTTCTTTTCCTTTTCGAACGTCACGTGGCGGAAGCCGTCCACTTCGCCGGCGCTCAGAAGGGACACCGCCACGACGGTCTGTAGATGTCCGCGGTCAAGGCCGTCCAGTCGGAAACCCCTGTAATCGTCGTCGGCGCCGATCCTGAGCCGCTTGTCCTTCCTGAAATATTCGGTGACGCCCTCGTTGATGAGCGTCTCGCGGTCGCTCAGTTTGATATAAACGATCGGTTTGGCGGAGTTGTCGTAATTTTCCTTAAAATACTGCAGGTCGTCCGTGACTTCGACGTTCAAGTTGGCCCATATCCCGACCTTCGTGCCGTCGAGCCTTTCGACGGTCGCATTGCGCTCGCCGCGCACGTCGATGCCCTTCATCATGAGACCGTTGACTTCAATGCGGATGTTGTTCTGGTCGATCGCTTCGCGGCGGCGGCGCTTCATGATCGCGACCTTTTCTTTCTCTTCAACCGTCATGTCTTTCTCTTCCTTCTCGCCAATGGAACCGACGTAATCCGAAAGGTTGGTGTAGAGCGAGTCGCCCTCGTCGACGTATTCGATGATAGTCTCGAGCTCCTCGCATATCTCGTTGTTCAGCGTGCGGCTGTTCTGCCTCAGAAATCCCGCTGACTGCATGTCGATGACGAAGATCTTGTACGGCGTGGCCTCCTTGAGCGTTCCGGTCTCACCGGTCTTGGCGGACAGATCCGTTCCCGCGCCGGCCATTTTCTCGGCGCCGTCCTCCGCCTTCGGGCCCCGGAGAAGCCTCAGCACGCCCTCCTCGTCATGATCTTTCTGCAGGCGGTCCAAAAGCTCGGTCTTGCCGTCGCCGAGGCGCGCTTGCCCGCCGGTCATCATGCGGATGAAGCGCTTGTGCTCGTCGCTCGAGAGGAACTGCTCGCCGATGGCGAGGTTCGGCACGTTGATGAACACGGCGCCCTGCTGCAGCGTACGGCGCCCGTTGATCATCCGCACTACCTGCTGCGCCGCCGCGGCCAACTCAACGAACGTTTTGCCGGTACCGGTGCCGGCTGCGAGATTGTAGTCGCGGATCTTCGCGATCGAGACCAGCTGCTTGTTCATGAAATATTTTCCGGTGGCACGCTTGAAGATGAACGCTGTCATGATCGTTTCTTCCTGTTCGGTCAGGTTGAAAAATGAGTTGGGGATCTCGGACTCGTTGCGGTTGGCCAGAGCCGCGGCCAGGTTCTTTCGCGTGCTGTTTTCATCCAGCTGGACGTCAAGCTGTATCATGCGTTCGAAGAGCGCATACGTCACGTCGTTGACCGGTACGGCGTCCTTGAATTTCAGCTTGCCATCGCGCAGCAGGTCGAATCTTTTGCCCATCGACTCGGCCGCGAGCTTCTGCATCATTTCCAGCACGCCGTATTTCCCGTTTTCCTCAGTAGAGGATTCATCGCCGTACACGAGCCTTTCGACGTCGGGCGCGTCCTTTTCTTTCGAGGGCACTCTGGACCGGATCATTTTCTGAAGCTCTGCCAGCTGTTCGGCCGTGACGCGGCCCGACAGGAAGTGTTTCGTGTAAAAACCAAGATAGTCGGCGCCCGCATTCGCGGCAATGGCTCTTTTGAGGGCGCCTTCCGCCGTCGCGATCTCCGCGTCGGTCGCCAGATCGCGCGCTTTGCGGGCCTTCATGATGTCGCACTCGAGCCGCGCGATCTCGACCGCCATCGCTTTTTTCTCGTTAGGGTCGAGATCCTTCATCGCGATCTGGGTGTTGGCGGGCCCGTCCAGGAATTGCTTCGGACTGGCGGGGTCGAGCGTGAGCTTCCTGAGCCTTTTTTCGAGCAGTTCGAGCGAAGCGATGTCGGCAAAAAAGGAAGCAAGCGCGCTCCTGACCGCGTCAGGGTGCAGTTCTTTGTCGTTTGCCACGTCGCGATCCTTGTGATAGACGAAGGGCCCCGGGGTACGGTCCTCTCCGAACTTCTGGAACTGGGCGGCAAACGCTTTCATCTCCGTTTCGTTTTTGGCGTTCTGGAAGCCTTCGATCAGGGCGTAGGCATCCTTTTCGTCCTCGCGGAGCAGCTGACGCTGGGCACCGAGACGGCTCAAGCGGTATGTCTTCGGCACGCCGTCGGTGTTGTTGAACGTCACCTCGAGCTGCAGGCGCTCGTTCTCGCCGGAAGCATCCATCACCGTTTTGCGGATCTGTTTCTTGTCGACCTGTTTGAACCACTCTTCCACGAGCAGACGCTGCGTGTCAGCCTGGTACTCTTCCAGACGCATGCGCTCCGCCTCGAGCTTCTGCGTGAGGTCGAGGTTCGAGCTGCTGTGCAGCCAGCCCTGACGGTATTCCAGGCCCTCGAAAACACGCGTGCCGTCGGCCGCGACTCCGGTGAAAAGTTCCAACAGAAGGTTGTTATATACCTTCAGATTTTTATCGGCGATTGCCTGTTTCATGCGGCCGATCAGCGCTTTGACCGGCGCGCTTGAGAAAAACTTGTCAGTCTCTGTTTTCGGCGTCCCGTCGGCCACGGCCTGCATGGCGTCCAGCAGCACTATACAATCGTTGACGACGGCCTGGTTCTCGGTGTCCTTCTCGCCGAGACCCCGCACTTTCAGGAATAACTCGTAGCGGGCCTTCTGGTTGACCGCGTCGTCGGGCAGAGAATCGGCGCGGCCTTTTCCCCATTTGATCAGCTTGGCCCGGAAAACCCCGACCGCCTGGCGCAGGTGCTTGAGCAGCGCCTGTATCTGTTCTTCAGGGAGCCCGGTACCCTTCAGCTGGTCGCGGAAATTGATCTCGCTGATTTGGCCGTGTTCGTTGATGAGATCGAAGATGATCTCGAAAAGGAGGGCCGCCGCTTTTTCCCTGTCGGTCGCGAGCAGCCTTTGAAAATCGAGCAGACGGTCGTAAAGGGCGGACGCCGGGGGGGCCGGGGTGACGTCCTGGGCGGTTTCGTCCAGTTTTTCATTTTCTTCGGCGGTATCGAGCTTGACCGGAGGCGAACGCGGTAAAGACGGGACCGGCACGCCGTCATCGGCATCCGCCCGGTCTTCGACAACGGGCCCCGGCACGGGAGGGCCTGAGTCCGCGTCCGCGGGCGCGGTATCAGCAACATCCGCGTCGGCGCTCGCGGAAGGGATCAAGCGAAGTCTCGACAGTTCGGCGAATGCCGCACGCGGTGTGAACATGGTGTCGGCTCCGTCCGCGTCGTCGAGGTTGATCCGAAAATCGTCAGAAAAAATCGTGAGCCATACTGTCCAGGTCTTTTCGTCCGCGCCGTGCTTCAGTTCGAGCGCGACGGCGACGGCGCCGGACGCTTCTTTCTGCAACGTCGCAAACTCGGCCAACCCTATCAAATTCACCGCCAGCGCGCCTTCAAGGTCGAGAATCACATCGTAAAGTTCAAGCAGTGTCGTGGCGGCGGCGATGCGGGCGCGGATGAACTCGGGCGTCACCGCGGACTTGGCGCTGAGATCACCTGACGGCCGGCGGTCTTGGACTACAGGCGCTGGGGCGGTCTGCTGCATTTCCTGTCCGGCCTGCTGCTGATCGGCGGCCGTCCACGTGCCGTCGAGGATGCGGCCGGCGATATTCTGCATGAGGCGGGCGCGGGCCTGGATCTTTTCCGCATTTTGCCGGATACCGGCGGCATCCAGTTTTTTTGAAAGATTGTAATATTTGACGGCGTTGCCGGCATAGGCGACCGCCAGAAAATGGCGCGCGTCCCCGCGCTCGCGTCCGATCTGGGTGATGATGCCGACGATATCCTCCGCCGTGAAGCCGGCCTCCGTCAGCTCGCGCAAGACCTGAACCATCGGCGCGATCGCGCCCTGCATTTCGGCCATGTCGGCGTCGTTCACGTCGCTGCGCGTCTCACGGTAGGCTTTGGGATAGCCGGCAAGCCGGTTCCGAAAAGATGCCCAGGTCTCCTGCGTCATGGCGCCTTCGGATATCATCGCCTGCAGTTCGTCCAAAAGGCTGTTCCAAGAGGAGCTGGTGCGTGCACCGTTCCGGTTCAGGTCCGCGTGGGCCCTTTCATGGCGCCGCGTACGCGCCGAGGCGTCATCCGAGACCGATTCGCTTCCGTATTCGAAAGCGATGCTCAGACCCAATTCCATCGCGATGACCGTCGAGGCGCCGAACGCTTCCCGGGTTTCGCCGAGTTCCTGCATGTGCGCTTTCATGACGACGTCTCCGGACGCGTAGTCGGCGGTTTCCCAGTAAACCGTGCCCGTGGCCAGGTCAAACTTGGAGTTTTTCAACGCGTCAGTCATCATCGCCTCGGTGACAAGGAAAGTACCCGAACCGTCCAGCGCGTCGACTTGCACGCCGGACCCGCAGATCTTTTGCAGGATCCCGCGATAGACCGTTATTTTAAGAAATTCGACGGCGCGCGCTTTCACGGCGTCGTCGCCGCTGTTCAGGCCGTTCAGGATGCGCCGGATACGCGCGTCGAATGCGTCGCGCAGGATCTGCAGTACGCGCCGCGAGGCGACGTCGGCGTCGGACTCGCTCATTCCGTAGCCGCCGGCCGTGCCCGCGGCTTCGAAGCGGGTACGCATTTCCGGAAGGATGCGGTTGTGAAGCGACCTCAGGATGTCCGTCAGGTATTTTTCGGTCGCAGCGCTGGAAAAGGATTCAAGGCCGTCGATGATCGCGGCGATAAGCTTGATGGCCGAGACGATGTCTGCGGAAGTCCAGCCGTTGAGCGCGCCGTGACGTCCGATCTTTTCTTTGAAAAAACTCAGAAGTTCCTGTTCTTCGGTCAGGGTCAGGGCCGTGCCGGTTGCCTTTTTATCGCCGATCAAACGCAGGAACCCGCCCAGCTTGGCCAAGCGTGCGGCCGCGTCGTCCGGCGCCTCGCCGGAGGCATCCGCATCCAAAATCGCGTCAGTGCTTACGGTCAGTCCTTTGACGCGCGCCAGTCGCCGGACTTCTTCGACCGCCGCGGACGTCAGCGTGTTGTTGACGCGCAGCTTTCCGGCGGCGTCATTGCTCAGCACATTGCCGATGATCTCGCGCAACGCGCGTGCCGAATCTGTTTCGCCGGCCTTGAGCGGCTTAAGCTCTCCGGTTTTGAATATCTCCGAGGCCTCCGCGAGCGCGGATGTGGCGGCGTCGCCTTTCAGCGCTTCCCCTTCGAACACGACCTGCCCCTCCTTCAGCACGGTCCTGAAAAGACGCGGACCCTTGTCCGTGTCGAAATAAAGCAGCACTTTGCCTTTCGAGTAAAGGACCCGCTTTCCTGCAGCGACGGCCTCC
>CAZCVC010000002.1:0-10139 GCA_964502045.1 uncultured Planctomycetia bacterium
CCCCGACCAGCCTCTGAGGGTCGGCGGGGAGTGCGACGAGAATGGCCGCCTGCTGCGCCAGTATTACGGGCACACCGAGGACGGGGAGAAGTTCGTGTGCTTGTTCGTCAGCGAATATACCTGGAAGAACCAAGGCGGCGTGCAGGTTTCATCGGCCCTCCTATTTAGGACGGACGAGGAAGGCAACAAGCTGGACGAGCGCCCCATCGATCCTAACCTGATCTTCGGCGAACGGCCGGTCTACGGGAATGACCGCGTGTCACGGCTCGAAGAGCTGTTGGCCCAGGCCGAGGACCTGCAGATCGCGGACGGGCGCATGTTCGAGGAAAAACTTACCGAGATCCTGACCGGCGGCAGCCTCGAGCAAAGACCCGGCGTCGCGGAGACGAACGCGTTCCTCGCTCCGCTCAATGCCCGCATCGAGGCCGCCCGCAGAAAATTCGACGCGATCCAGGGCAATCCAGACCTCGGGATCCCGGCCAACGCCGACCTCGCAAAGATCATCGCGGCCAACAGACGCTGGGTCGACCAGGGCGGAGATCCGAGCGTTTTCCGCGCCGAGCTGCGAGCGCTTTATGACGTTATTGCCGCGCAAGCCAAGAGCAAACCTGGGCCCAGACAGCAGGCTGTCGAGCTGATCCCCGCCGCCGACGCCGTCGCCGACCTCGCATCGGCGATCGCCAATCATCTCGGCGCCATGAACCCCACTACCGACCGTTTGAAAAAACTCAGTGATGAGCGCACGCTGGCGCTGAAGCAGATCAATGCCGGAACGGCGGAAGACCGCGAAGCCGGGGCCCGCGAGCTCGAGCGCGTCGACCGTGAGATAGCCGCTCAGGAACCGCGCATCGCGCTGCTGCACGACATCGCTCTCGGCGCGATCCTGCTTGCGAAAAAACAGCGCGCCGTTCTTCTGATGCTGCAGGAAAAAGACATTTTCCAGGCACGGCTCGACTATACGAGCGCTCCAAAAACAGCGGAGTCGAAGCGCGTTTTGATCGGAAAGCTCGCCGCCAAGGCCGTCGAACAGGACGAAACGCTGGACCTTTTGGGCAGGCAGGAAATGACTCAATTCAATTTGCTGATCCTTTCCCAGCTCGGCTTCGGGCTCACCGTCGCCGTAGACCCGGCGATGGAGTCGCTGCGGCAGGCATTCGGCTACTCTTTCGACAGGGACCCCGACTTTTTGAACGCCTCCTTCTGGCTCAAATTCCTGAACCTCGTGTTGACGGCCTACCGCGAACTGCCCGACACGGAGCTGACCGAGGCCAAGGGCGCGATCGCCGCACTTTTGGAGCGCTGTTTCGACCTGCGCGAACAATATTATGATGCGATCCGCGGTGTCGCCGACGAGGACGACCGTCTGGCCGCTGAAAAGAATGCGATCATCGGATTGTTGTTGGCTCTGGGCGTGCTGCCGAAATCTTTGAAAGCCGTGACACTGCCTGTCGCCGACGCTTTGACCAAACGGCTGCTGGAGTCGCGCGAAGAGCTGCTTGATTTTGTCGACAGCACGATGGATCGCTGGAGTGGGGAAGAGGAAAGCGCCCGCAAGGCGTTTCTCATCGCCAACACGGAACAGCGCGAAGCCGCGGAAGGACGTTTGCTGGCCTCCGCCGAACTGCCGGCAGAACTGCTTTATCTCCAGGATGCGCTGATGACGGCCATCGTCGCGCTGCACAAGAATGCGGCGCAGGCGGACGCCCGCTCCCTTTCGACGCCGCTGTTCGCGGTGCTTGACCGCATTGACGACCGTTTCAAGGAAGCGCAGGCGCAGGCCTTTGAAGCTTACGCCGGGTACGTGGAAGCGCAGATCACCGGCAACGCGGCGGCGCGCATCGAGGCGCTCAAGGAACGCGTCCGCGGCTCGATCAACCATCAGCACGAGCGCGATTTTTACAACCGTCTCATGCGTCTTTCAAATTCCATCGAACAGGATGATCTTGAAGCACAGAAAAATGATTTCAACGCGCTGGAAAAACTCGCAAAAAAGATCGGCGCCCAGATAAAAACGCTCGAACGCCGCAAGAAGCTCGCCTCCAAGACCCGCGACAGGCTCGCGAACCTCCGCGAAATTTATGACGGCCTGCTCGAAGAAGTGCGCGCGATACGCCAGGCCGTACTGGACGCGCCGGAAAAAGCCGACGCCGTGGTCGAGCAGCTTCGCGCGCCGCCGGCGGACATTGCGTCGTTGATACCGCTTTCCGCGTTCCTCGAAGATCTCGCCGACCGTGCCGACGACCCCTCGCTTGACGCCTTCAGCGGCCATGTCAGCTCGGTGCGCGAATGGGCCGCGACGGACCAGAGACTCGGCGCTAATAAAATTGAAAGGGTGCGGGTCGAGCCGCTGCCCTCCGAAGACAAGACTGAGGAAGAACAGCCTGCGCCGCCCAAAGAAAAACAAGCGCCCGCCGCATCTCCGGTCCCGGTCTCTTCAGGCAACCCGCTCGCCCGCCTGATTGCGTATCTGGCCATTGCGGGCGGCCTGGGACTTTTCGTTTATATGATGCCGATCCTCTCGGCTATTGTCGGTTTCACCGGCCTGCTCATCTGGCTCCGCTTCCGTATGGGCGCGACGCGCGGCCAAACTACGGCGGCAGCGGTCATCACGACCGCGATGGCGTTAGGCGCGATGGGGCCCGGCACGGTGATGGCCCAGAATCCTTTCGAATTATTCCAGCCCGGCGGCAAAAATACGATCACGATTGTTTCGCCGGCTGATCAACGCAAGGTGGACGTTGCTGTCGTGGTTGGCCGGACGCTGGAAGAGAAGAGGGTCGCGGAAGAAATTTCGGGCGGGCCGGACGGCGACGGGGACGACGGTCTTGCGTTCGTGCCGACGCGCCTGGATTCCGGTGACGTTTTCGATATTTTTTCACTGGCGCAGAAAGGCTCAGTCTCGCAGAGGTCGGCCTTTGGCCGGCAGCTGAAAGCGCTGCTCGTCGCCACGACGCTGGTGCGGCAGCCGGTGGGGGTGAAAGAATCGCCGGACAAGCACGGTTCCGTCGTATTCACGTCAGCCGAAGGCGACGACCTCGACATGGAGATCGAAGCGCTGAAAGCAAAAGTCGCGGTTCAGCAGAAAAAAGCCGACAAGAGCGCGGAAGCGGTGGATTATCTGACAAGGCGTATGGTGACGCAGTGGATGACCAGCGTCGCGCACAAAGACCGTTATCTTAAACCGGGTGATTCCGGGTGGGATAAGGACGAGGTTTACAACAGACAGCCCTACGGGCCCAAGACAGAGTTTATTGCGCTCGGCACAGATAAAAAAACAACGCAGTTTGACACTTCTGACCAATTACCGGCCGAAGCGAAAGCAAATTTAGCGACGATCATGAAGAAAGGCTATTACACAGCCGCGGACGGTACGATTTATTGCCCGCATATGGAGTTTGTGATAACGACAATAGGTTATCATCCGGTTGTTGGATTTCGTTTAACTAAAAGCAAGAGCGGTCTTGGTTTTGACGTCAAAACTTTCGTTTTTGACGGAGGGCCGACCAACGCAAAAATTGACCTGGCCAAGGTATTACCGCACATCCAGAGGCATTTCCGGCCCAACACCATCTATCGTCTGCCGCTCAGCGAAGAAGTTTATCAGATGGAAAAGAAGATCAGGGATGATCGCCGGGACTCGGAAAAGCGCAGGAAGCTGCCATCGGATGAGCGCCTGGAAAATACATGGCTTTCTCCGGATGATCAGCCTGAACGGTTTTTAATCGGCAAGGGATTGGATCCTCTGAAATATATGTCGGGGGACTCGTTTCTCGCCGGTTCAAATTATCAATACCGCGTGATCATGGGATCCCAGTCGAATCTACGGACGGTAGCCACCGAAGGGGGAGAGAATGGCAGCGTGTTCACGATCAAGGGCCTCGATATCCGCGCGATAGGTGCCACCGAAAATTACGAAAAGATCTTGATGGACGGCGGCGCGATGGTGCCGATACAGTTTTCTTCCGCCGACAGAAAAAGACTGCAGTCAGGCCTCTCCTTTTATCTGACCGGACGCGACGGCCCCCCGCAGAATTATAATCTGGTTCCCAAGTTTGGCGAAAAAGAAGTGGAGTTCTGGGTCGTCGACAACGCGAGAAAGACGACGTTGCTGATGAAGCAGCTCAACGCCACGACGGACACTGTCGAGAGAAAGAAACTGGCCGCTCAGATCAGGACAACGGGCAGCGAGCTCTGGTGGAGGGACAAGGACGGGTATATGCACGTCGTTTATTTTTCGCCTTTCACGAAGCGCCAGGAAGCTGAAGCCGACCAGAAAGAACTCCGCGATCTGAAAGAACAACTGCGCATCCTCGAAGCCATGCCGAGGACGAAAAAGACAGCCGCCGCGCCCGTGCGCCCGGCCGCCGTCACCGAAACGCCCATCGTCGTCCAGCTTCTCGACCGGGTCAATTTGAATCTTGCTGCCGGCAGCAACCTGCTGGCCGTTGCGGGCGATGGTCTGGAGTTTGTCTCTTTCAACGCCGATGAAGGAGATCAGCCCGAAGAAAAGACGGCTCCCGAAACACCGCAGATAGAGGAAAAAAGACCCGACGGTCCCGCGACACTGACGCTGAAAACCGGGTATCCGTTGCTGCGCAAACATATCCCGGCCGCAAAAGTAGGTGGCAGCCCCGCGTTGCCTCGCATGTTTATGTGGGAAGGAGACGAGAAAGCGGAAAAGGCTCTTTTAGAATGGCTTGAACACCGCCTGGGCGATAAAGAAAAAGCCGTCGAAATGATGACCGTGATCAAATACGGCGCTGCCGCCTACGACAGCTCTATCCATGAAATCGGCGGAGCGCTAATTGCCACGCGGAACGGAGATTATGCGCTTGCGCTGAATATTGCCAAAAGGTATTCCGAGCGTGAATACGGCACTATGAAATTATTGGCTGAAAGCCCGGATTTTGAACCCGGCGGGTTCCTTTTTGAGATCACAAAGGTTGATGGCCGATACGCAAAAGAGTGGCGGCAATGGAAAGCCGGTTCCACGGGCGCGATGGCCTGGAGAATTTTGGCTGACGCAATTTTAGATGATTGTCTCTCAAAATTCCCTCCCGCAAACAAAGCGCTGCTTGCGGAATCCGGAAATGTTCGTGTCGCGATGCTCGCGCGTCAAATTCAGTTGTTTGAAACGATGACGGAACTTCAAAAGGGAAGCGAGGGCGGCGTTCGTTTTTCTCCAAAAGGCTCTTATGACCCCATCAGCAAGACCACCGATTTTTATTTCAATTATGTGAACTCTGAGAACAACATCAGCACTTACGCCGCGCTGAAAGCGCTTCAGCGCCGGGTAAAAGATGACAAGAGTGTGGACCAGGCCATCAAAAACAAGCTGGCCAAGAGCATCAGTGATATCGAAAACTGGTTTTTTGAAGGAAATTTCTGGGTTGACGATGGCACAGGAAAACTTGTTCCTCAGAAAGGCATGTTTGACGCCAAAACAAACACCTTTTTCAAGGGTGCTATTTTCAGGGACGGCAAGTGGGTGATAGAAAAAGTTTTTGCCACGGACACTGTTTCATGGGCTATTTCTTCCCTGGGTCCTGAGCTGATCGACCGCAAGCTCGGCGAAGGCACCTGCATGAAGATGTGGAAAGCGGCACGCGACATGGCCGGTTGGCGCGTGGTTGACGCGACCCCGGGCAAAGAAGTTTTCGCGCGTCCGAAGGCCGGCGAAGGCGTCCATATTTTTGATTATTGCGATACCAGCGTATTCAACAAGAAAAATCCAGAGCTTGCGGCCATGGGATCCAATGAGTGGCTGGGAGGAATGCAGTGTGCGGCCGATCTTCTTTTGGCGCATTATCCGGCCGGCACAAAAAAAATAAGCGGCGCGGACAGAGACCTTCTTTTGCTGGACCAGGCAGGCATGAAGGTTGGAGCCACTAAGAATCCGCTGTGTTACGCGTTCGGCCCCGGCGTAAGGGATATGGGGGACAAGGATCGTGCGGGCCGCAGGGGAGATACCTATCACAACTGGTATGTCCCGCCTACCGGAGTAGGAGCTTTGGCCTCGCTGTATCTGGCGTTTTACGACGCCGGCTTCGATCCGCTGCGCTGGGCTTCTGACGGCGGGATCTTGGACCGGGCCCAAAAAAATATTCCGGTTCTCGCGGTGGAGCCGGCCGTCGAAGCGCCGAAGGTATTGCCTCAGCCAAAAGTTGAAGAGGTAAAGCCGGCGGTGGTTGCGCCACCTGTCGTCAAGACAGCCGAGGTGCCTGCAATTGTCGGCCAGGAAAACCAGGCTTATGCCAATGGAAAGATCATACCGGATAAAACCGGCATTCCTATTGCGGTCAGCAAAACCAAAGTTTACGATCCCAACCGCATCCCCGTGATGCTGCTCAAAGGACGTCTCTCCGACGATAAGACCGAAACCGTTTATTCCGAAACGCTCGACAAGGGATGGGGCCGCACTTGGATCCTGTATGTGGACCCCGAAGGCCGCTTTGTCTCCGTCGACGTCATCGATATCCTCGGCAGCGTCGTCGCGAGCCACTCCGGCAACGTGCGCGTGAAGCGCGCCGGCCAGACCGCGATCGTGCCGATCGAACAGCTGACGCTCGCGCCGAAAAAAGAAGGTGAGCAGACGCGCTACCTCGCTATACCCCTCGGGCCGGACGACTTGATCTATTCCGACAGCGTCACCTACGTTTCCGACCCGACGTCCGAAAATCCGACCGGCACGATCAGCTCTTCGATGGAAGGGCCTTTCAAACACCATGAGCTCAACGTTTTCAACGAAGCCAGCTGGAGCAAATACCGGACGGCCGACTTCGCCGAGCGTGTCAATCGCGGCTGGAGTCAGGGCAAGCATTACGTCGTCTCGGAGTACAGGACGTCCAAGCCCAACGAAAAAGGCGGATTCCTGGAGGTCGGTGGAAAGCGCGATTACTTTTCACGTATGGAGTATCACGACGCGCGTACGGGCCGTCTCTCCTATATTGTGGAGGGCGACCTGATCACGCGCATGAGCTATACGCCGTCCGGCAAGTTGTACATCGAACACACTTACCTGTTGGAACCCGGTGCTTTCAAAGCTGTCCGGCTTACCGAATACCCGAATCCCGAGATATTGATCCGGGACAAGACCGTCCGCCTGCAAAGCCCGCAGATACCGCTTGGGGAAACGCCGCGTCTCGACACCAAGGACTCCAGCCGCATGCCGCAAAAAGTCACGTTGAAACGAGACCTAAATTACGACACCGACGGCAACCTTCTGAAAAAAGACATGGGCCCGAAGGGCACGAACATCGCGTTCTCGAAGGCCGAAATGTCTCTCGTGAGCATGAACGCGAAGACGCTGGCAACGCGTCTGCAGGACGATCTCACGTACGGCAAAGAGACGATCAAGCTGCGCGCGCTGCTCGAGTCTCAGCAGATCATCATCGACGGCAAGCGCATGTCGCTGAAGGACCACCTGAAAGGCGCGGCGGCCATGACGGACGCCGAGCTCATCACGTACTTACTGGAGCGCGGCGAGGGCGGCTACCGGCTGGTGAATCTCGGCGTTGCCTGCCTGCGTTTGAAAGACTCCGCCGGGATGGATATCACCATCGACGGCAAACAGCGCAAGCTCCTTACCGCGGAAGAAAAGACGGCTTATGACACGCAGCTAACCAACCTGATCTCCGGTGACGCGCGTCAAAAGATTACCGCGTTTTCCGAGCTCCTGAGACTCGACGACGTCGTCTACCGCCGCCTTCTGAATGAAGCCAGCTCCACCGACATCGTCGTCTACCAGGTGCAGCTCGGTCTGACGGTGGGAACCGTGGTGCTTGCGTCGAACCAGGATCAGATCACCCGCCTCGACACGCTGATCACTCGTCTCCAGACGGACCGCGACGCCAATCAGGACGATATCAAGGGTTTGGTCATGCTGCGCGACAGTCTCAAGCGCACCAACCAGCCGTTCGCGCTGGTCACGATCGCCGACCGTCCTTTCGAAAAAGAATCGCGCGAGCATGTGAAGAGCGAGTCGACGTTCGAGATCACGGGCCTGGACAAGAACAACGTGCTGGATTTCGTTCTCGACAAGGGCGCGCCCGTACGCCTCGAATCGCTGGTCGTCGGCAAACAGCGGCAGTCCGGACTGGCGGTGCCGAAAGCCCATGCCACCGACGGCAACCTCGTCGCGCGCCTGCTCGGGTACAAATATTTCCTCGGAGAAAAAGTCGGAGAGATTCCCAGCAACGTCAAATACGACAGCCGCGGCAACATCCTTTATATTGAATTCACGAATTCGAAGACCGTTTTCGTCCGAGACGCGGCGCAGAATGAACTGGCGCAGGTGCGTTACGGTTACAACGCGTCCAACAAGGCCGCCGATAAATACGACACGCCGATGGCTCACAGCCAGCCGGTGAAGGACAGGCCAGGCGTCGTGGTCGAGCGGTCGTTCATTTACCTTCCGAGGTTCGTCGATGGCAAGGCCGTGGTCGACGATGAGGGTAATCCGAAACTTTATCTCGTGAAGCAGGACGGCACGCTGTTCACCGACACCGAGATGGACACGGTCCGCAAGACGCGCGACCATCTCGACACGAAGGGAGGCCTGAAGGCCGACGGACTGCTTGCGCAGGCTCGCAGCATCAATCTCGAAAAGACGTTCAAGGCCGGCCGCCTGCTCTTCATGGACGTAGGCGGTTACCGCTTCGAGATCAATCCCGACGCCAAAACCGGCGACGAGACGCGTTCCGCTTACCGTATCGAGGGCAGGACGCTTGTGCAAGTAGGCCGCGGCGGCCTTATCGGTTACGACGACACCGGTATCGGTTATGTCGAGATCACGCCGACGGACACAAAGGGCATCGCCCTTGAAGGCGCACCGCTGAGATACGAATTGCTCCTGCCCAAAGACACTTCCGACGCCTCGCGCTATGTTTACCGCATGCCCGACGGCCGTTATACGGTCGTGCTGGGGAACGTGCGAGGGATCAATCCTGAAAACCGGTCGCTGGATCATCCGGCATTCGTCGTCAGCGTAGCCAAAGGCAAGCTCGGCGTGGACCGTACTCAAAGTCCCGCGCTGGTCGGCCTCGAGGCCGAATTCCCGAGCGGCGTGCAGATCCTCCGCATCCAGCCGCTTTACGAAAAAGACGTGCCCGACACTACGATCAAGAAAGGCGATAAGAAAGGCTCGCTGCGTTACGACATGACGACCGTTTATGGCGGCTCCAACCCGCTTTTCCCGATCATGAAAGACGGCAAGCGCGTCGGATTTTCCATGCTGGCTCCCGGAAAGCTTGAAGTGGACAAAGGCGTCACGGCTTATTCTGTCAACATGACGACCGGTGAACTGGACAAGACGAAGAGCGTCGCGATCATCACGCCGATAAGCCTGCGCGACGACGGCACGCTTTTGGTTTTCCGCGTCGAACCCACCGACGACGCAGGGAAGAAGACGGGACGCGTCTACTATCAGATGATCGATGTCGACGGCGAGCGCATTCCTATCATTCCGACGACGACGGTCGGTGTTTACACGCGCGCCTCCGCGCCGCTCGCGAAGACCAGCGATGAGTCCGACATTTTCCGCGTCAACCTGAAGACCGGCGCCCTCGAAGGCAACGCGGTCTCGCACGGAAAAGTACTGTTCGCCGACGACAAGGGAATGATCATGGAGATCCAGCCGTTCCAGGCGGACGGCAAGACGGCCAAGGGCGCGAAACGCTATGATTTCATCAACTCCGAAGGCGACACGACCGCCGTTGTTCCTTCCACCACGACGCCGGTCGTCTACACGATCGCGCGCAGCCCGCTCCGCGAGGTCGGAAACAAATCGGACATTCATACGATCAACGTGAAGACCGGCAAGCAAAGTGAAAAACCGGTTTCCAAAGCCGAAGTCTTGAGCGTGAAGGACGGGTTCAAGCTTCTGCGCATTCAGGTTGTGGACGAAGACGGGGCGGACAAAGGCCAAGCCCGTCATGACCTCATCAATCCCGAAGGCGACCGCACCACCGTCGTCGCCAGCGCCGGCACGCCCACCGTCTACACGGTCGCATCCCGTCCCTTGAACGCCAAGAACGACACCGCCGACATCCATACCATCGACATCAAAACAGGCGACCGCTCCAAACTTCCCGTCGCGACGGCCAAAGTTCTCTTCGCCGAAGCCGGCAAAGGCAAGATCA
>CAZCVC010000002.1:10239-22079 GCA_964502045.1 uncultured Planctomycetia bacterium
CGACTCCGACATCTTTAAGATCAACAACGACACGGGCGCGCTCGAAGGAAAAGCCGTCGCCCGCGGCAAAGTGATCCTGGCCGACCGCGACAAGGGACTTATTCTCCAGATCCAGCCCCTTGACCCCGCCGGCAAGGACAAAGGCTCTCTGCGCCACGACCTCATCAATGCCGACGGCGACCGCACGACGATCGTGGCCTCAGCCGGAATTTACACCGTCGCCAGAAGACCTCTCAACGACAAAGACCAGACCTCCGCCATCCACACCATCGATCTTAAGACCGGCAAGCAGTCCGACCTTCCCGTCGCGACGGCCAAAGTTCTCTTCGCCGAAGCCGGCAAAGGCAAGATCATCGAAATTCAGCCCCTGGCCGCCAACGGCACAGACCCCGAAGGAGCCAAACGCTACGACTTCATCAACAACGACGGCGACTCCACTCCGATCATTCAGTCCACGTCCACGCCGACCGTCTACACCATCGCGCGTAACCCGCTGGTCACCGCCGGAAACACCTCTCCGATCCATACCATCGATCTGGATAGCGGCAAGCAGTCGGATCTTCCTGTCGGCCAGGCCAAAGTCCTCTTTGGCGCTCAAGGTAAGAACAAGATCGTTGAAGTCCAGCGCCTGGAAAACGACGGCACGACGCCCAAAGGCGACAAGGCTTACGTGTTCGTAACACCCGCCGGTGAGCGCACCGTCATCATCGGCTCCTCCCAGAAAGAAGTCTCAGGAGTCCCGAGCTTCTTCACGCGCTCTGAGAAGACACTTGCGAAAGCCAACGACGACTCCGACATCTTTAAGATCAACAACGACACGGGCGCGCTCGAAGGAAAAGCCTTGTCGCATGTGAAGGTGCTTTTAGCGGATCCCGTCAAAGGTCAGATCCTCGAGATCCAGCCGTTCGACGCCGCCGGCATGGCCAAGGGGGAGATGCGTTACGATTTCGTCAGCGCGGACGGAGACCGCAGCGCCGTCGTCGCTTCGGCGGAACTGCCGCTGACTTACACCGTCGCCAGAAGTCCGCTGGTTCGCGCGGGCAACACATCCAAGATCCATACGATCGATATCACGACCGGAGACCAGAGCGTTCTGCCCGTGGCCGAAGCCAAAGTCCTGATCGCCGCGGATGGCAAAGGGAAGGTCATCGAGATCCAGCGTCTGGATAAAGGGACTACGCCGAAAGGCGACAAGGCCCACGTGTTCGTGAATCCCGATGGCGACCGCACGACGGTCGTCGCTTCTGGGCAGCTCGAGCCTTCGGGCGTTCCCAGCTATTTCACTCGCGCCGAGAAAACCCTCGCCAATGCCAACGACAAATCCGACATCTTCAAGATCAACACCGAGACCGGCGCCATCCAGGGCAACGCGGTTTCGCACGCGAAAGTTCTTTTTAAAGACGCCAAGGGCATGATCCTCGAGATCCAGCCGTTCGAAGCCGACGGCATGACGCTGAAAGGTTCCAAGCGTTATGATTACATTACGGCCGAAGGCGATCGCATCACGATCGTGGCATCTGCGACTACGCCGACGGTCTACACGCGCGCCCGGACGCCTTTGGTCCATACGGGCAACACGTCAGACATTCATACGATCGATCTGAATAAAGGCGCCGAAAGCCCGCTGCCGGTGGCGAAAGCGCGCGTGCTTTTCGCCGCGCCGGGCAAGGGCAAGGTCGTCGAGATTCAGCCGCTGGATGCCGATGGCATGACGCCGAAGGGCGAAAAACGCTACGATTATGTGAACCTCGACGGCGACACGACGCCGATCGTCGCTTCGCAGACCGCGCCGGTAACGTATACGGTCACCCGCAGGCCCTTGGTGAACGTCGGCGACACTTCCAACATACACAGCATTGACATCACCGACGGGACGCAGAGCGTTCTGCCCGTCGCCAAAGCGAAAGTCCTGCACGCGGCCGCCGGCAAAGGCAAGATCGTCGAAATCCAGCGCCTGAAAGCCGACGGCGTCTCTCCGCGCGGCGAGAAAGCTTACGTTTTCGTCGACACCGAGGGCAACCGCACCATCGTCATCGCGTCGGTCCAGAGACTGCCTTCCGGCGATCCGAGCTACTTCACGCGTTCCCAGAAGGCGCTAGCCAAAGCCAACGACGACTCCGACATTTTCCGCATCAACAACGAGACCGGCGCGCTCGAGGGCAAAGCCGTTTCGCACGGTAAAGTCCTTTTAAAGAACGGCGAGGGAATGATCCTCGAAGTCCAGCCGTTCGAAGCCGACGGCGTGACCGCCAAAGGTGCCAAACGCTACGACCTGATCGGCCCCGAAGGCGACCGTTCGACCATCGTCGCCACCGGCACGCCGCCGACTTACACCGTCGCCCGCAGTCCGCTCGTCAACAAAGACGACGAGTCCGCGATCCACACGCTAAACCTGGCGGACGGGAAGCAGAGCGAGCTGCCGGTCGCCACAGCTAAAGTTCTCTTTGCCGACCCCGCCAAGGGGAAGATTATCGAGATCCAGCCGCTGGCCGCCGACGGCACCACCCCCGCCGGACCCAAACGCTATGATTTCATCAATACCGACGGCGACGCGACCACGATCGTTGCGTCCGCGACGACGCCCACCGTTTATACGGTCGCGCGCTCTCCTCTCGTGAACGCCGGCGACAAATCCGACATTCATACCATCGACCTCACGAACGGCACCCAGAGCCCCAATCCGGTCGCGAAGGCCGAAGTGTTCCACTCGGCCCCGACGGGGAAGGTCGTCGCGATGCAGCCGCTGCAGGGCGACGGCAAAACCCTGAAGGGCGAGCCGCGCTACGTTTTCGTCAACGCCGCCGGGGATACTTTGACGGTTATGGGATCCCCGCAGAGGGAAGCCAATGGCCGTCCGAGCTTCTTCACCCGCCCGGAGAAAGCGCTCGACAAAGACAAAGATGAATCCGACATCTTCAGGATCAACGTCGGTACCGGCGCGCTCGAGGGCAAAGCCGTTTCGCACGTGAAGGTCCTTGTGAAAAATGACAAGGGGATGATCTTAGAGATCCAACCGTTTGAAGCCGACGGCACAACAGCCAAGGGCTCCAAAAAATACGATTTCATCACGCCCGAGGGCGACCGCATTCCGATCACGGTCAAGACCCGCGATGCGCTCGGTGTGCCGCTGACGGGCACGCGAGCCGATACCGTTGTCGTGAACCGCGGCGATACGACGAGAGTTTTCGAGGTCGACATGAAGACCGGCGTGACCGGCACCGTGCCCGAATCCCACATGACCGTCGCGTGGGCCGAGAACGGGCGCAAGGTCATCCGCATCCAGAAAGCTGACGACAAAGGCGTGCCGGTCCCGGGCATGTACCTGGTCGAGTTCGTCGAAGCCGATGGCGCTAGCCGCGTGATCGGACGCGGCAGCGCGTTCCTGCCCGTCGTGACGCTGGCTGGCGACGCGGCCGATTCGACGATGCTCGTGCAGTCGAGCGAGGACGTGACCACGACCTATTCGATGAAGGGCGAGCTTTATCCGCTGGCGCTGAAATCCACGAGCAAGACCGCCGGCGACTTCGAGGAATACGAGCACATCATCGACAAGGCGAAGAAAACGATCACCGTCATTTCGCGCGACCCGGCCACGAAGATGGTCCGCGAGATCCGCGTGCGCGATTTCAACGGAAAGCTGCTGTCGATGGAATCCGGCGAGCGTATATTCATCGCGCAGACCGTTCAGCCGGACCCGTACATCGAACTGATCTCCGAAAGCCACGACAAATTCGGCAACTTCTGGGACCACAGCTATACTTTCAAGGGCACCACGGTCACTGAAACCGTCAAAGACCGCAAGAACAAGCTCACAGTCACCGAAACGACGCGCGACATGGCCGTCGACGTCGTGCTGACGAAGAAAGAATACGTCTATTCGCCGTACATCATGGACGGCGCTGTGCCGAGGCTGATGGACACGAAAACGACGACGTTCACGTACCTTCCCAACTCGAAGGTTGTGCTGAACGCGACGACGCTCAACCAGAAAAACGAAACCACGTTCAAGGCGGGCCTCCGCCTCGAAGGCGACAACGCGACGCCGAAGCTCGGTGACGGTAAGACATTGCTTTACGATACCGAGACGTTTTACGAACCGACGATGGGCCTTTCGCACAAGCGCCTCGACGCATACAACCTCTACGAGCCGCTGGGCAATCCGGTCTGGTCCGAAGTCGGCGTGAACGGCCATACGCACCGCACTGTCTACTACACCGGTCTGCGCGCCGTGAAGCTCCACAACAAGGGCGGCCTGGTCACCAATTCTGGTTTCGCTCAGCTTCGCGTGCGTCTGGGCGTTTCGTACGGCTACAAGCTTCCGCTCGACAGGACCTACCAGAACGAGACGTTCAATGCCAGCACGTTCGAGTTCTTCGAGTTTGACATCAAGGGACAGAGCGGCGGCGAGAAATGCCGCATTTTCTTCTTCGACGGCCAGGGCAACCGCGCGTCTTGGGAGCTGCCGGTCGCGGTCACAAAGGATAGTTTCCAGCGTCTCCGCATCCCGCTGGCCGACCTTCAGGCGCAGGGCCTCGATCTCTCGCAGCTCGTCAACATCACGTTCTCGTTCGGCAAGGACATGGGCAATCCGATCGGAACCGTGCTGCTCGTGAACGATTTCGCGTTCACGGATTCGAAAGGCCGCCACATTCCGACCATCCTTTTCCGAGGCCCTGTGGACGCGCTCGGCGACATGGACAAAAATATTTTCACGACTGAAGTGATCGGCGAATCCAGTCGTTCCTACGCGATACGTTCTTCCTATACCTACAACGTCGCGAAGTCGCCCGACCCGTCGAACCCCATAGTCACGGGAACGGCCGACTACATGATGCGCGACCAGAAAGGTAATTTTTACCACTTTTTCTGGAGCGATGAAGGTTCGATCAGCTTCATCGAAGTCAAATCGCCGAACATGCAGCTTCTGTACCGTATCTACCTGATCGGCTACGACAAGGACAATCACCTGAGCGTCGCGCGCGAGCGCTATTATTTCGACGTGGACGGCCGGCCGACGTTCGCTGTCGACGAATTCAGCGGCGAGCTCAAATGGGTTTTCCAAAGCACGCACCGCCCCGACGGTTCCGTTGTTTCCTGGAAGCGCCGCGTCCGCAACGGCGAGTTGACCGACGAAGAAGTCATTCAGCTGTTCGACCCGAACGGCAAGATGCTCTGGGAGAAGAACCAGGGCAAGGAATATGAATACGGCGAACGCGGCATGAGAAAAGAAATACGGTTCCTGGCTTTCGGCATTTCCGACACGCCGCCGCAGTCCTGGGAAGATCGCTTCAACGAGATGAAGGGCATGCACACCGGCATCACGCACGAAACGCTGCTCGGCGGCGGCATGGTCGGACGCCAGGGCGATCCGGAAATTCCTCTCCCGTACGCGTTGCCCGAGAACACCTTAAAGGTCCTGCTTTTTACGATCCTCGCCGGTTTCATCGGGATGCTTTGCTTCCTGTTCATCAACTGGTGGCGTCGTCCGGCTCCGTCGGCCCCTTCCGGCCGCGGTCCGACCGGTCCTGTGACGTCTCCTCGCATGCCGCCGCGTCCCCCTGGGGCTCCGCCGGCTTCGCCGACCTCGGGTTCCGGCACCTTGAGCGATACCTCGACGGGCACCGACACTTCTGCCGACCTGACGCCGCCGGACATTTCGCCTGACGCGCCGCCGGTCGTGACGCTGCCGGTACCGACCCCGACGAATTTGGAAGCACCGCCGGTCGAAGACAGGCCGCAGCCTCCTCCGCAACCTGCCGCAACCGCACCGGCCCGCCAGCCGTTCTCGGTGCCGATGCCGAGCGTTCGCACCGTCGCGGTCGCGCTTACCGCGGGCGTCGCGTTAGGCATCGTATGGCTCATCGCCGTGTATCAGCCGGACATCAATGTTTCTCAGCAGGCGTCCAATCTCCAGGCCTGGTTTTCCGGATGGTTCACAGGATGGTTTTTCGTAATTATCGCCGGCGGCGTGGTGCTGGTTCTGGCAATCTTCACAGCCGTCCGCTTCAGGGCGCGCCAGACCACGGAAACCCCCAATGTCACCGTGCCGGCCCCGGTCATCCCGCGCCCGGCGCGCGTCGAGCCGCCGCCGGTCGATCTGACGCCGGTGCTCAATTCTGTCCGTGAGCTTTACCGCGCCGCGCGGGAGAGCGCCGTCGATTTCGAAGTCGATCCGACCGATACTCGCGCTCCGTACATGAAGCCGGTGCAGCTCAAAACGCAGCTCATCGTCACCGAGGACAGCCTGCGGAAACTGAAGACCGTGAGCGACGCCAAGTATTTCATTAGCAGCAACGCCGAACGCATCATCTCGATGCTGACGTCGTTCGAAAATGTGACCGAAGACCAGAAGCGCGTCTGCCTCACGCTCGTCGCGGGCCTGCTGAGTCTTCTCGACCAGCCGCCTTTCGTCGAGACCCCAGTCCAGCGCGATGTTTTAGCGAGCGACCAATTGAAAACCCTTCAAGGGGCCCAGATAGAATTCCTAGAGCTGTTGCGTAGGGCGCAAGCAGGCCGTCGCGACGTTTCCGGCGTGGGCAACGCCCAATTCATAGCCAACAACATGCGCAGCCGCGTTGCCAGCGTGAGGACGCTGCAGGACATGATCCTCTGCATCGACAACGCGATCGTCGAGTTGAAGCGTATTTACGGCTATATCGAAATGACGGGCGAGCGGCAGGCCGACGACGCGCGCCAAGTGAGAGGAATGAAAATGGGCACGCAGGACCGGCCGACACAGGGCAATCTCGTGCTGGAGTGGGGCGATGGGCTGTTCGCCCTGAAGTCCCGCATCTCGCAGCCCCCGATGGCCGGCGTAGATCTTCAGACTTATCTTGAATACGAAAGACGCCAGGCGGCTGAGGCGCGCCGGTTGCTGGCTCTGCTTGATGCCCCGCAAGAAGACCGGGGAGCGGCCCTTGTCGCCACGGCGCTGGCGGTGCCCGATGGCGAGACCCGTTTGGATGAATCGGACACGACCGCGCGCTTGGTTGTCGGCGAGACTCGTGTGGTGAGCGATGACGAAACCGCTTCCCCGGCAGATCGCCCGGCCGCGGTCGACCCCATTACCGCCTTAAAAGTGGATATCACGCTCGTTTTCACGAACACGATACCGGCTCTGGCCGCGAATTTTGCACCGGCCCAGCTCGACGGCTTGACGACCGCGGCGGACGTCAGGAATTATTTGAAGAACGAGATCAACAAGATCTGGCAGCTCCGGACGAATAAACTTAAATCCGACCGTTATCCGACGAAGGAGCAATTGAAGGCGCCTTTGGTCCAGAACGCCGAACAGACCGCCGCCAAAAACCTGATCGGTTCGCTGGAAGCTATCCTGAGCCGCCCCGCCCTGCAATACAGTCCCGAGGAGATCACGGTGGAATCGCTGAGAGATGAGATCTGGAAACTGATCCGTTTCGCCCCGGACAACCGGCTTAACACAATTTTCTACGCATTTTTGGAAAACGGCGTCAGGCAATTGAACTCGCTCCAGGATATCAGGAGATATCTGGTGTCGATGGAGAACCACGTGATTAATTTTGCCAAGCAGAATCCGATGACCGGACTCCGCTCGCCCGTCCAAATTGAGGCCGAAGCGGCGATCGGGAACCGGGTCAGGGCTCTTGTCGAACGCGTTTCTTCCGTGGTGCCCGCCGAAGAGGCTATAGCCGCCGCACGCCTGGCCGACGGTTCCCGCCTGGCCATCACGTACGATGAGATAGAGGCAAGGTACACGCCTATCCTCGAGGGTTACTGGAACGAGCTCAACGCCTCGGACGAGAACTTGCTGCCGAAAATGCCGGAAGGGACGGACCACAAGAAGCAGCTTATCGACGCGATGCTGCGCCTGCTTTACACGAACTGGAACAAAGTAGCGGCGCCCGACTCTATGGATGCCGACGCGCCCGACGGCTATTACGTGAAGAGGGAGACCCCCGAAGGCACACAAGGCTACTATATGACGCCGCTGCGGAACGAGTTCCGCCGCCAGGCGATCGGCATCATCGTCGAAGAACTCGCCGGCAACAGGCATTTCGTCGAATACCTTTTCGAAAAGACCGCGACGCTTCCTGCGAACCGCTTCATTCCGACCGCGGTGGCGTACAAGGAGTTCTGGTACGACAACATCCAGGGCCGCGAGTATCCTCTGGTCATGGAAAAATACATCCGTGACGACCAGGCGTTCAACTTCGAGTGGTTCGTGCAGTTCTACCAGTTCCGCAGCCGCTTTTCACAGTACGGCGAAGATCACGCGGTGGCCCAGCTCGACCGCGACCCGGCGATCGTCATGGAAAGGCTCGAAGAAGAAAAGAAAGACGAAGAAGCCAATCACGACTGGACCGGCCTGAATGAAGTCATGAATGCGGCGATCCCGATCTTCAACGTCACGAAGCTGCACAAGATCCGCAACATGGCGCCCAAAAACGAACAGAGTTTCCGGGCCATGATCGAAGGCCTCGTCACCGCTACGCTGCTCGACCGCGCCGTCGCGGACCGCTTGATCGCCGCGACATCGACGCAGACGTTCGGCGACGACGTGGACAACCTCGAGGCGCAGCAGCGCATCGCCAAGTGGGCCAACGACAGCCTCGTCGACATCCGCGCGGTAAACAGCCCGCTGCGCCGGGAACTGAGAGAATTCGTGAAAGACCAGCTGCCGCAGGTGTTCTATGGTTCGCTCCGTTATTTCTTTTCGTCATATTTCTGGAGAAGCTTCGCCGCGCAGGGCCCGACCTCGTTCTACGGTTCGCTGTTCTGGTACGCGATCGCGTCGCTCTGGCTGTGCGCGATGTTCTTGAAGATGCCTCAATGGACCAATTACATTGTTCCGTTCGCCACTTCGTTCTTCTCGGATCCGCAGGGCGAATCGACCCGCATCGGCGCGATCATCGTCGGCTTCGCCGTCATCTGGAACTTCTTCCTGCTTGAGCGGGCCACGCGCGTGCTGCGCAACTTCCGCGCGTCGATATTTTCGATGGCGGCCACGTTCCTGATCTACAACATCACTAATCTGATCACGTGGAATTTCTTCAATTTTAACTTTTTCCCGACCGACGCGTTCTGGGGCACGCTGCTGATCCTGATGGTTACGATCCCGGCCTATCTGTTCGCGAAGCTCACGTTCGCGCCTCTCAGCTGGTTCGGCATGGGCATCGTCGCCTTCATCACCGGCATCGTGCGCCGCACCAATACGTTCAAGAGCGACGGACACCTGAACAACATGGCCGGCACGTTCCGCAAGAACATCCCTACGATGCCGACGATGAACCGCGAGCCCGAGCGGACGATGCCGGCGCCGCCCGAGGGCGCGCGCCTGGCCGACGGTTCGCGCCTGGCCGCGATGCCTGCGGCGCAAGTCGAAGCCGAGATCGTCCGCGAATTCATCGACATCGCCAAAGACCTGAGAAAACATTTCCTGATCGACCACGCAACGCATCAGCGCATGATCGCAGTCGACGGTCCTGCCGTCGCCGATAAGCTGACCGCCATCGACGCGCTGCGTCTGGGCGACATTCCGGACGACCGCGCGAAGGACAGGATCAAGCGCTGGGCAAACCGCGTGGCCGTCCAAGGTCCCTCGGTCGGCGTGCCGTGGCCCGAACAGCACTCGATGTGGGTCCGCCTGATCTGGAAGGGCGACAAATATGAGTACACATGGGAAGAAGTGAACAAGCGGCAGATCTCGGACCAGACCATCCTTCAGAAAGTGGCGGGCGCTTATGGCAATGGGCGTGAATTCAGGTATCTCATCGAAAGCCTTCTGAACGACGGGTTGATCACTATCGACCAGGTGAGTGACATCGCGGCGCTCCGCGTCAATGATTCGCTGGACAACATCATCAACGTCACCGACGGGATGGACGAAGACCTGCGCGCCAAGCACGTGGCAGCCCGCGAGCGCATCCTCTTTTTCGTGAACGACCGCCTGCAGACTGTGAAGAAGACCGTCGACGACACGATGCAGGTGCGTCAGGCTTTCGTCGAATCGTTCGTGCGCTGGTACCAAAGTGAGCACGCCGGCGCGACGCCGAGCCTGGAAGTCATCAACAAGGAAGTGAACCTGAAATTCAAGCTCGTCATCAGCTGCGCCGAGCCGCGCATCGCGCTCGAGCAGGAGATAGACGCCGGCATCGCGCTCGCGCATTTCGAATCGCCGGAAATGAAGGCGCAGGGCGTGCAGACGATCTATTTCCCGTCGAGAACGTTCTCCAAGCCCAACCCGCTGGCCGACGACACGGTCGGCAGCTATAAAGGCGTGATGCTTTCCTACATTCTCGGCTCCGGAGAAGTCACCGGCTACGACCTGTCGCTGTTCATCGATGCCGACACCGAGATTACACAGGAAGACGCGCGCGCCTACCTGATCTCGACCGAGCGTTTCACGAAAAATCCGAAACTCGGCATCCTGAACCTTCGCCAGTATATTTTCAACACCGAATACAGTTTCAAGACGCGCGTTTCGGGCACCGCGATCGGCGGCAAATGGGGCCCGTACCTGCGCGCCCGTTCCGTGATCGGGCAGCAGGGCTTCTACGGCCACGGTGCGATCCTGAGGACGACGTACCTTTGGGACCTCATCGCCTCGCAGATGGACCAGGTCGGCGAAGACCTTCCGATCGCGTTCCATATGCGCGTCGGCAAAAAAATAGTGACGCTGGATCAGATCATCCATCTCGGCTCGGGCGAAGTCGAGCAGGACGAAAATGCGCATATGGGTGAAGGCATCGAAACGACTTTCGGCGATTATCAGGACCCGACGACCAAGAAATGGGCCGCCGCCACCAAGCAGATCCAGAGGCTCCTGACCTATCATGTCTTCAAGCGCGATCCGGACGTACCTCTCAACGAGAAAGTCGACGCCTCCGTCGGTATCGGGTTCTACACGGTGCTCGGATGGTTCGCCGTATCGTCGATCACGATCTACATGGTCGCGCAGCTTTTTCTCGGTATCAGCGCCGCGTCGGTGTTCGCCTGGCCGATGGCCATTTTCGGCGCCGTCTTCGCGCTGGCGATCAACGCGTTCCTGGTTCTTCAGTTTTGGGAAACGAAAGGCACGGATCTGAAGCGCGGCTGGATTCTTTCGCCGATCGTGCTCTGGGCGTGTTTCCTCATCCCCGGCGGCTTCGCGATCTTCCCGGCGTTGATCTTCTCGCAGACCGAAGGCGTGCAGATGTCCGAAGACCAGAACACGCGATACAACAAGAGCAAAAAAGGCCCCGGCGTCGCGACGGACACCTGGTACAACACTTATAAGAAGGCGCGTTGGGGCATCCTGATCGCGCTGATCACGCTGCCGATGGCGGCGATGCAGGTCATCCTCGGTATCCTCAACTCGGTCGACCGCGACCAGGGCCTCGTCATGTACGGGGTCGTGGCCGGGATCCTGATCGGATTGGCGCTGCTGCAGATTGTCTTGGCTCCCGTTGCATCGGCGGCCCAGCGGGCCTGGCTCATTTTCCGCAACCTTCTGATCGCGGCCGCGATGCTCGGCTTGATCTACGTGCTTCAGCCGATAGGTTTCCTGACGTTCGACCAGTGGCTGTACTGGTTCAACGTGCTCTATCTGATCGTGCTTTCGAACGCGCTGATCGTGCCTTCTTTCTCGAACCCCACCGCGACGGTCGGGCAGAAATGGCGCGATTTCCAGAGACATGTCCAACAGGGCTACATCGACATTTTCATCAACGGACTCTGGGAAAGTTTGAAATTGATCTGGCAGGTCGTGCTGCGTCGCAACTATGACGTCCGCCCGACGTCGACACCCGAGCAGGTCATGGATCAGCTGACGCGCCGCGACATCACGGGCAAGCCGCTCCTGGACCCGAACCTGGACGCGCAGG
>CAZCVC010000003.1:0-13885 GCA_964502045.1 uncultured Planctomycetia bacterium
ACCACCGCGTGGACTTTCTCCCCGCGGTCGATGAGTTCCTGGATCATGTCGGTGAACTGCGCCTTTTTGAAGTTGGGCGCGTTTTGGAAGGTGTGGCCGTTGCAGGCCAGCGCTTTTTCGTAGGCTTTTTGGAGGATGGCCGCTCCCCTTTTCGAGAAATAGGCCAGGCCGATGAATTCGCCGTTCGCATTTTCGCGGGTGAGGTGATAGCCGATCTCCTCGACGCGACGCGGCGCGTCGATGTCTTCGCCGCCGGACAAGCGCGCCCAGTCGCGCTGGGGTTTGGAATAGCCTACTTCAGGGCGGGTCGACAGCTCTTTGACGACGACCGTGATGTCGTGTTTGGTCTTCAGAAGCTTGGAAAGGACGAAGTCTTCGAAGAGCACGTCGCCGTAGAGAAATAGGAACTTGTCCTGCATCTGCTCCTTGGCCGCGAACAGCGAATAGAGCATGTGCGTGTCTTTGTAGCGCGGATTGAAGAGCGTCCGGACGTTGGCGGGCACGCTGACCTTTTCGGCTTTGTAGCCAGTGACCACCGAGACCGGCTGGACGCCCGATTTTTTCAGCAGCTCGGCCTGGCGCTCGAGCAGGGTCTTGCCTTTGATATCGAGCATGGACTTCGGCTTGTCCGAATTGAGCGGCCAGATGTTCTTTTCGAATCCCGCGGCGACGATGACGGCCGACGGCATCTTCTTGAAATTTTTCACGTATTTCTGCTCGTTGACTTCCATGTCCGGCTGTCCGACCAGGCGGAACACTTCGCTTAAAGGAACGATGCGCGTCTTCACCGGCGCCGGCTTGTCGAGCTTCTTCATTTCGGCGAGCGTTTCACGCATTGCGACGACGGACGCACGCAGCGCCTGGTTCGCGAAGATCACGATCTTGATGCCGATCTTGTTCAGCGCCTTCGAGGAGATCTGCGGATACTTGGTCGGCACCGCGACCAGCGGCACTTTACCGTCCCAGCGACGCGCGAACTCGAGGATCTCATCGGGCACCGGCTGGCGGGAGTGAATAAGGATAGCATCGGCTCCGGCGGCTTCATACGCTCTGGCGCGCGAGAGCGCCTCTTCCATCCCGAGCCCGGCGATCAGCGCTTCGGTGCGCGCGATGACGAAGAAATCTTTATTTTTGCGCGTCGATGTCGCCGCGTGGATGCGGCCAGCCATCTCGTCCTTGTCGACCAGGTCCTGTCGCTCGCCGGGATAGAGGCTGCATTTTTTCGGGAAAGGATTGTCTTCGATGGAAATGCCGGCGATGCCGGCGCGCTCGTATTCTTTCACCATGCGGATGACGTTGAGCGCGTTACCGTAGCCGTTGTCGCAGTCGGCGATGACCGGAATTGAAATCGCCTCGTTCATGCCCTTCACGGCTTCAAGCATCTCGGTCATCGTGAGCACATTGGTGTCCGGCATGCACTTCGTCGCGGCCGAAACGCCGAAGCTGGACGCCCACACCGCATCGAAGCCCGCTTCCTCGATGAGCTTGGCGCTCAGCGCGTCGTGGGCACCGGCGAGAAGAAGGCTGCCCCTTTTCTTGAACTTTTGACGGAAGAGAGTGGCTTTATTCATCGGGTTATCATACGCGAAACACGTATTCTTTGCCAGGCTCGCGTTCGAAGTCCGGCGGAAAGCTTTTGCGCTTGTCGGCGAAATATTTTTCGCGGAAATCGCCGTCGGAGGCGCGGTTGAACGTCAGATACAGGTTGCGGCGCTGGCGGCCGGTCAGATTGGGTTTGGACTGGTGCGGCACGAAACAGTCGAAAAAAACGACGTCTCCCGGCTGCATCGGGTATGGCGTGAACGTGACGCCGCACAACTCGTCGGACGTAAGCGGATTCCACTTCTGCCCGATCATGCCGCGCGTGTGATGTCCTGCCGAGAGCTCGAGGCAGCCGTTTTCGATCGTGCTCGGGTCCACCGTGACCAGCACCGAGATGAAATACGGCGCGTAGTCGTCCCACCCCGGCTGGATGTCCTGGTGCGGTTCGAAACCGGCGCCGCCCGGCAGTTTGAAATTGATTTTTTCTTTGAAAAGCGCCACCGGACCGCCCAGCAGATCAGCCACGCGTTCGGTCATCTTGGGCGCCTGCACGAAACGGCGCAAGTCTTCGTGATAGTCGGCGAATTTTTCGATGCGCGAGAGAATCCGTTGGCCCTTTTCGGCGAGGCTCTCTTCGTAGTAGGCCATCATCTTCCCCGCCTCCGGCCGCCGCGAAGCGATCTCGTCGATCCACTCGGAAAGCTCGTGTATTTCGGAAGCGTCGTAGAGTCCGCGCACGACGAGAAATCCGTCGCGCGAAAAATCGGTCAGTTCCCTGGAAGTCAGAACAGAATTTTGTATCGGCATGGGCCCATCCTACGCTTTTTCCGGGTCAAAATCAACGGGGCGGCCGAGGGGAGAAGGTCAATATTACATAAAATAAATCAAGTTTACTCAAAATTAAATATAAGTTATTATAACACCTGTCTTCCCCTAGGAGTAAATGATGCGAATTTTGATCACCGGCGCCCCCGGCTGGCTGGGCAACCGATTTGCAGAGATCCTCACGTACGGCTACGACGGCGAGGGCCCGCTCAACGATTGGGAGATCCGCTGCCTGACGTTCAAGAACTCGAACAAGTCGTTCATCGCCGGGCTTTCGAAAATGAAGCAGATCGAATGCATCGACGGCGACGTCAAGATCATCGGGACGCTCGACCGGGCGTTCAAGGACATCGACATCGTTTTCCACATCGCCGGCAGCATCCATCCGCACAGCATCTCCGAATTTTACGCGGTCAATACAAAGGGCACGGAGAACGTGCTGCAGAAGTGCGTCGAGAATGGCGTGAAAAAGCTGATCATGATCAGCTCCAATTCGGTCGCCGGCATGCGCCGGACCTCGGATCTGATGAAAGAGACCGACCCGCCTTCGCCGTACATGCACTACGGCCGCAGCAAGTACATGGCCGAGATGGCCGTGAACAAATGCTTCGCTGAAGGAAAACTAAAGACCGTGATCCTGAGGCCTTGCTGGTACTACGGGCCCAACCAGCCGGACCGGCAGACCGAATTTTTCCGGATGATCAAAAAAGGAGATCCGGTCGTGTTCGGCGGCGGCCGGAGCCTGCGCAGCATGAGCTATCTGGACAACACGTGCCAGGCGATGCTGTTGGCCACCGAAAAGGACGCGGCGAACGGTCAGACGTACTGGATCGCCGACGCGGTCCCCTACGAGATCCTCGAGATCTACCGCACGATCGCACGGCTCCTGGGCGTGAAAAATTTCAGGCCCCGCTACGTGCCGAATCTCGTGCCCTCGGTCTGCCGCACACTGGACAGCGCGCTGCAGAGCCTGTCGCTGTACGTCAAAACGATCCACGTTTCCGGCGAAATGGACCAGAACATCGCCTGCTCGATCGAGAAAGCGCAGAACGAGCTCGGCTATTGCCCGACGATCGGGCTCGAGGAAGGCATGCGCCGTTCCATCGAGTGGTGCCGGAAGCACAACATCACGATCTGACCGGAAAACCCCACAAGGACACTTATTGCAAAATTCCCCGCATGAAAGCGATTCCGCCCCTCAGACCTCCCTATTAAACAGCGTTCGGCCGGAAGTGATTTTGTTCATGGGCTTGGTGGCAGCGTTCGTTGTCCGGATGTTCTATCTCATACAGGCGTCAGACACTCCGCTGCGATACAACGAAATCGGCGTCGATTCGCCGTTCTATCTCCAGTCAGCCATGTCTCTTTTAAAGAACGGTCTTTCCTCGCAAAACGTCGCTTACGAAAGCACGCAGTATCCCCTGTTCCTGGCCTTCAGCCTTTTCTTCTTCGGGCTCCAGACGTTCACCGTGAAACTGATCCAGGTCCTTCTGGACGTCGTCACCGTGCTGGGGATCTACAACATCTGCGGGCTTCTTTCGATGAAAATGCCGGCCCGCATCCTCGCGACGGCGGGCTATGCGTTGTACGGCTTGGCAATATTTTATACCGGCCTGGTCCTCGATACGACGCTGCTGACCTTCTTTTTCACGATGGCGGTCTGGGCCTTTCTGGCGGCGCGAAAAAATGGAAGATCCGCGACTTACTTCCTCGCCGGTGTTCTTTTCGGGGCCACCCTTCTTTTTAAACCCCACACGCTGTTTTGCCTATTTTTCGTTCTACTGAGCCTTTTTTTTCTCCGGGAGAAGACCGCGCGCTGGAAAGCCAAACGCGGCCTGCTGTTCTTTTGCGGGGTCCTGATCGCGCTTTCGCCTGCCTCGATCCGGAACCACGCTTCCAACGGTTCCTGGTCGCCGTTCCCTCCGGCCATTTTCGGCATTCATTTTTACATGAGCTATTCGCCGGACGCCCGCGGGTTTTACCCGCGCGTCGAAGGTCTGTCGAACATGCCGATAGCCACGGTGAAGGAGTCCATCCTCAAAGCGGAAAGAGAGACGAACAAGTCCATGACCCCCGCGGAATCGTCGAGTTATTGGACCCAAAAAGGCCTCAAGTTCATCCAGTCCGATCCGCGCAAGTTCCTGGGCCTCGTCGCGGCGAAAGTGGGTTATTTTTGGAACCAGAAAGAGATCGCGAACAACGTCGATTATTATTTTTTAAAGGAATACGTCCCGATATTCCGGTTCCCGTTCTTGGGTTTCGGGGCCCTGGCGCCCTTCGCGTTGGCCGGGATCCTGTTCTGTGTTTTCCGGCGCACGGAAGCGAAAATTGTGGCCGTCATGCTCCTGCTTTATATGACGGTGGTCGTGGGGCTGACTTTCGGGGACCGCTACCGTCTGCCCTGTATCCCGTTGATCGCCGTCCTGGCCGCTTATGGTCTCCAGGAAGGCATGGCGCTGGTCCAGTCCGGGTCTTTTTTCAAAAAAAGCGTTTTCGGCGTCTTTTTTTTCGCCGTACTCCTTTTGGTGTTCCATAAGATCACGTTTTCAGCCGGCACTCCCGCCGGCGAATTGCCGCCGGACTACCGGGCGAACAGCCATTACAATCTTGGCGCGGTCTACGCGCAGCACAACGAAAAAGAAAATGCTTTCAAGGAATACCAAAAAGCTCTGGAGATATTTCCCGGCGATGTGGACGCCCGCAACGGGGTGGCGACACTGTTACTGGAAGCCGGTAACAACACGGAAGCTTACAACGAATATCAGCGCTCGCTGCGCTACAACGCCTCGTATCCGGCCACGCACAACCTGCTGGGGCTTTTTTTCCAGAAGATCGGCCAAAAGGAGACCGCGCTTCTCGCGTTCCAGGAAGCCATTCGCCTGAACCCTTCCTACGGGGAAGCCTACAACAACATGGGACTGCTTTTGTTGCATGAAGGGCAGTTCAAGGACGCGGCCGTCTGCTTTAAAACGGCGCTGTCATCCCTTCCGGACGCAGCGGACATCCAACGGAATCTGGACGAAGCATCGGAAAAAGCGGGCACTCCGCTTTAAGCCGCCGGGGTATCGAGTGGTGCCGCAAACACAATATCGTCATCTGACCACGCGTCATCGGAAAATCAGGTGACCGACGCTGCACTCGCCGTCGTTGCGCTGGACGCGGATGAGAACGGCGTCGAATGCTTTCCCTTTCATTGCTTCGGGCATCGGCAGGCGGAGCGTGCGAAGCCCGCTGGCTCCGTCAAACGGCGGCACCTCCAGCGTTCCAAGTTCTTCCTCTCCGCGGTAAAACGTCATGCGGTACACGTCGTTGGCATCGGTCGAGATCTCGAACGACGACGCCGAGATCAGCCGGCGGCTTTCCAGCAGTACCGGGTTCTTGGCCGGATATAGGATCAGGTTGCCCCAGGCGTTCCAATCCTTTCCTTCCTCTTTAGGCTTCTCGTAATCCTTCAACCGCAGCACTCTCACGTGCTTCGTGCCGAAGCGCTCGGCGAGCGACGCCTCGCGCAGATTTCTCCACACTTCTCCGTAGCCGAAAAGAACGGCCGTCAACGCCGCCCAGGCCAGCACTTTCCGGAAATGGACCTTGAATTCGGGCAACAAGCAGAAAAATGCGATGTAGACGGCGAAAAGAGAAGGCACCACATAGCGCTGCTCCACGGTGAAAAGCCAGGTCGGCGCCAACGTCAGCACGGGCACCGAGAGAAGAAGGAGCAGCGCCTTCAGTTTCGCGCGGCGGCGGACACCGACCCAGAAGATCAGCGGCAGAGGCAGCGTGCAGAGGAAAGTCACCCAGTTAAAGACCGGCATCAAAGCATCGTAAGTCTTTAGCCGGTAATGCGACGGAAAGAACGGTCCCCAGAAAAGCGATCCCATCAGCTTGAAATTCTCGATGAGCTCGGACGGTTTTTCTTTCAGCCGCTCGAATCCCAGGCGGTAAAAATAGTCCTGTTCGTGCCAGGGACGGTCGGTCGTATAGACGCCGTTCTCCGGGCGCGAATGGAAGGCCGGATGAGAAAAGCTGAAGCCGGCCTCGCGGCGGTAAACGCCGGAACCTTTGTGCTGGGGCTTCCGGAAGTCCCGGGCATAATACGTGCTCGTCGCATAACACGGCTTATACTGCTGCAGAAAAAAGCAGTGGCCGCCATTCGGCGACAGACCCTTCAGAACGCCCTTCGAGATACGGGCGTTCTCGGCGGTGACACCGAGCACGACGAACGCGAAAGCCGCGAAGAACACGGCCGTGCGCGCGGCGCCGCGCCGGCCCGCCGCGTCCCGGAAATAGACATAGGCCAGGAACGGCGCGGCCAGCAATAACAGGTTCGGTCTCACCGCGGCTGCGGCGCCCAACAGCAGTCCGGCTGCCAGGAAGCCGCGCTTCCGCCGGGAGACCATGACGGCGCAGGTCGCCCACGCCAGGAACGGCACGACGAAATTTTCGCCAAGCACGAAAGTATTCAGGTAAAGGATCGGAAAACAGAACGCATAAAGCGCCGAAGCGCCCAGCGCGAGCTTGACGTTCTTGGAAATATGCCGCGCGATCCAATAAACGGCCGCCACGGAAGACACGGACAGGAAGCAGAAAAAGACGAGGACGAATTCCAGGCGGTACTTCGCGAAGCCGAGGAGATCGCCCGCTCTCAAGAGCTCGCAGAGGAAGTAATGCATGGCCGGAGGACAGGACGTCCACTGGTAGAGCCAGGTCGAGTCCCCTTCCAGGCGCCGCAGCGCCTGCATCCAATAGAAGACCATGTCGGATTCGAGGTGGCCCTTGTACGCCGAAAATCCGAACAAGTAAACGAGGCGGAGGACGAACGACGCGGCGAGGATGACTCCGAGCCAAATGCGGGATTTCCGGAGATTAGTCACGCTTCAAGGATAGCAAAAATCGGCTTTCAATGAAACCCCGCCCTGAGCCGGACGCTTTACCAGGTCAGCTTGCAGCCCGCATTCCAGACAAAGTCCAACTCCTGATGGACGCCTCCCAAATCCTGATAGACAGGGAAAAGAATATTCCCGAAAATTGATAAATTGGGAGCAAGGCAAGCGTTCGCGGACGGCCCGATCAGCAAAGTCGTGCCGCCGCTGTCCGCGATCTCGATCCCTTCTTCGCGCTGTTTATCTTCGATTTGAAGATTTACATCCGCGCCTAACCGCAACTCCCGCTTCTTACGGGCCAAGACGGGAGCGTCCAATATCAGGTAGGCCGAAAATGCGTCCCCAAATCGAAATTCCTGGTCTCCCTCAGTCCGGAAGGTGTAAAGAACGTTCCCGTGAAACTGGCCGCTTCCAAGAGGCCCTTGGAACGCAAGCCCCGCGATATAATCATAGGACCCCGACCCCGGCTGAAGCTCAGGCTCGAATCTCACGCCGACGGGGTTCAGCTCCCTGGTCTCCCCTGTAGGGAATTTGACGCCGCCTATCGCGCCTAAAAATCCATTCTCGTTTTTCAGGAAGCGATACGTAGCCGTTGCCTTGAGGTCCCCCAAACCCTCGGATACTTCGTGCTGCCCGACCCGGCGATGCGCATCCACCTGGATCGAGCTTCTCACGACATACGGCAGCTCGAAGAGGAGCGTCCACGACTCGGAGGGATTGGCGCCGAACGCAAAATAATAAAACTCTTCATGAGTTTTATTATGCACGTGATGGCCCAGGTGATGGAGCTCATGAGCGGCGAGCGCGTCCTGCTTTTCCCATTTCTGCTGTTCGAACGTGAAATCGAAAAAGAACGGCTTCTTCAGATCTCCCGGATCGAATCCCGAACGGGCAAGAGTGCAGGCGCAGCTATCGCAAGCAAAAGCCGTGCCGGCGGCGAAACATCCTAAAAATAAAATAATGAAAAAAATAAAGCGTCTGGCCATGATAGACCTCTCTTAAATTAGGTTTTTTTTGGAATTTCAGGAGCTTAGAAGAGAGGCAGGGCTTTCGGGGGCGGTTCGAGCGTGGTGCGGAAGCAAGAATAGCGTGTTGAAATAAGGGTTTCCGGGAAAACGGCTGCCGGGTTTGGCCGGACGGTCCCGTTCCGCGCCGGCAAGAAATCGTCCCCTCCGCCCGCCGAAGATTTGGCGCCTTGCCCGGAATCGGAAGCGCTGGAGAAAGAAATTTTGGACGAAGGGTTCGGGTCCGCTTTGCCCTGCATCATCGAGCACATGTGAAACGCGCGCTTGCCGCCGCAGGCGGTTTTTTCCTGGGACGGCTTGATGAAAGTGCCGAGCGGCAGCAGCCAGGTAAACAGGCAGATCGTGAGGAACGCGGTTAAGACAGGTTTCATGGCACCTGCAATTTTACCTTAGCCGTTAATGGTCCGCAATCATTACATCCGTCCGATCCCGCCGCCGCGGCCGGCATGCGCCGCACTTGATCCCATAAATAAACAGCCAGATTAAGGATTTTAATGTGTCTTTAATCTTATTTTAATTCTAAAGCGGTATCCTAAACTGTTGGACTCTTCCACGCTCTTCAAAAGGAAAGGCTCGTCATGCCGAAAACGCCGAAGCAGAAAAAAATCCCCGATAATACTTTAAGTAAGTGCCCCACCGGCATCAAAGGCTTTGACCAGATCACCAAGGGCGGACTCCCGAGAAACAGGACCACGCTGGTCTGCGGAAGCTCCGGTTCCGGAAAAACTCTTTGGGGCCTTGATTTCCTGATCAAAGGCGCGGAGCTTTACCAGGAGCCGGGCGTCTTCATGTCCTTCGAAGAAACGGAAGAGGAGCTGTATCAGGATCTGAGCTCCTTGAACCTGGACCTGCGAGGACTTGTTTCCCGAAAAAAAATTCTGATCAAATACGTTCTTCTGGAGCGCAATGAGATCCAGCAGGCTGACTTTAACCTTGAGGGGCTGCTGATTAATCTCGAACACGCGATCGATTCGATCGGCGCCAAGCGCGTCGTCATCGACTCCATCGAATCCCTTTTCGCGGGCATCACCGATCCCGGCGTTCTCCGCCTGGAGATAAAAAGGCTTTTCCGCTGGTTTAGGAAAAAAAATGTGACGGCCGTCGTTACCGGCGAAGCCGGACAAACCTCTTACAGCCGTCACGGCATGGAGGAATATATTTCCGACTGCCTCATTTTTCTGGATAACCGGGTCAGCGAACAGATGTCCATCCGCAGGATCCGCGTCGTCAAATACCGCGGCACGGATCACGGATCGAATGAATATCCGTTCGTCATCGATGAGGACGGGCTTTCGGTGATCCCGATCACCTCCGCCGGACTCGACCGGCCCGGCACGGACAAGAGAGTGTCGACGGGGGTCCCTTCGCTGGACAAGATGTTCGGCGGTAAAGGGTATACGCGCGGCAGCTCCATCCTCGCTTCGGGCACCGCTGGCACGGGAAAAACGAGCCTTGCGGCCGCGTTCGCGGCGGGCCGGTGCAGCCGCGGAGAACGGTGCCTGTTCCTTTGTTATGAAGAATCTTCCGGGCAGCTCGTTCAAAACATGGAATCCATCGCTTGCCGCCTGAAACCATTCATCAAAAAAGGACTCTTGAAGATAGTGTCGACGCGGCCTTCCCTTTTCGGGCTGGAGAGACATTTGCTCGATCTATCCAAGCTCATCGCGGAGTTCAAACCAAAATCGGTGATCATCGATCCGCTGACCAGCCTGATCGCTGAAGGGAGCCAGCACGAGATCCAGTCCATGGTCACGCGCATGATCGATCTTTTAAAATCCAGGGGCATCACGGCATTTTTCACGAGCCTCGTCTCCTCGACCGCGCAAAATTATACCAGCGGCGAAGTAGGCGTCTCGTCCCTGATCGACACGTGGATCGTCGTCCGGGAATTGGAAGAAGACGCGGGCAAAAGGCGTATCCGCGGACTTTACATCGTGAAGTCCCGCGGCATGAACCACTCCAGCGACGTCCACAAATTGGTTTTGCATGACAGGGGCATCGCGCTGGTGCCGATAGACTCCGCCGAAAAATCCGCTCCGAAAAAGAAAGTTAATAAAAAAAGCTCTGAAAAACAGAAAATGGCCGCCGATAAACCATGAAAACCTGGGACCTCAAAGAAAAAACGGAGTCATCGCATCCCCGCTTCATTGTCGGCGTGGGCGGTTCTGCCGGAGGCCTGGAAGCCTATACGGCCCTTTTGGAGGCGCTGCCTTCCGATACGGGCATGGCCTTCGTCATCGTTTCCCACATTCTTCCCACCGCCCAGAATCTCCTGGCCAATCTGCTGTCGAGCCATACGAAAATGCCGGTGCTGCTGGCTTCCGAGAAAACTCCGATCCTCGGCAATCACGTCTATGTCAATCCGGCGAACGTGGACCTGCGCCTGGAAAATCACGCGTTTAATGTCTCGTCGCCGCGCACGCAGAACAAGACGGTGGATCTATTTTTGATCTCTTTGGCGGAATGCATGGGAAAACGCGCGATAGGCATCGTCCTCTCCGGATATGACGGCGACGGGACTGAAGGCTGCCGGCAGATCAAGGAAAACGGAGGAATTACTTTCGCGCAGGACCTGTCGGCGCAGGTATCGGGGATGCCGCTCAGCGTCCAGGCTGCGGGATGCGTGGATTTTGTTCTTTCTCCTGCGAAGATCGCGGAGAAGCTGCGGGAAATAGCGAGATCAACTCTCGAAACCTTACGAAGCTGATCGCGGCTTAAGCTTTACAAGTTTCTTTGCTATTTCTTCGGGCGATAGAATAAAATCGACAGAGCCCGTGGCAATGGCATCCTTCGGCATCATGTCAAATGCGGCGGTTTCATCTTGAGCAAAAGTAATGCCCCCACAACCTTTGATCGCTTTAACTCCGAGAGAGCCATCGGAGCCGGTTCCCGAAAGGATCACGGCGATCGCCTTGTCTTTTTGATATTCAGAAAGCGAGCGAAGAAAAAAATCGATCGGCAGATTTCGTTTTGATTCGTCCCGCAGGTGGAGATACAGGAAGCCGTCTAAAATGTTCATGCACATATTCGGGGGGATCACATAGACATGGTTTGGAACTACCTTCACCCCATTGGTAGCTTTTGTAACCGGCATGGCGCATTGTTTGGATAGAATTTCGCTCAACATGCTCTTAAACGTGGCAGACAAGTGCTGAACTAAAACAAAGGCCATTCCCGTATCAGGGGGAAGATGTTGCAGTAAAACTGTAAAAGCTTCGAGCCCTCCGGCCGAAGCCCCAATGCCTACGACAGAAAAAGCTCTCGGGGAATGGTTAACGGAGGATGAAGTATTTTTATTTTTCACAGAACTCCTCGGCACAACGGGACGTTTGCCATGTATAGAGGCGCTTACAGAAAAGGTAGATCAACCTTTGTCCAAGCAAGGGTTATTATACCCCCCCTATAATTACACACTACCTTTCGCAATGTCTTAAAGACGGATAGAACCGTTGGCTCGCAAGCTCCCACAACTCCTGCCGGGACACACTTTCGCGCGAGCTGAAGTAAAAGACGGATAGAATGCGAAGCGAAAGTGTGCCCGGCAGGAGTTGAACCTGCAACCTTCTGATCCGTAGTCAGACGCTCTATCCAGTTGAGCTACGGGCACAATTTCGGGGGAAAAGGCAGACACCGATTCTACCTAGCGGCGCGCCGGGTGTAAAGAGGAACGTCGATCTCCGCCGGGCCCCGTTGATCCGTGTGAAAAAGACCCTCCGGGAGACGTTTTGTGGAACCTGACTGAATTTCAGGACGTTTTTATATCTATTGTGATTAGCCGGGGGAAGGAGCATAAAAGGACTCCCCCCCCCACTCTCGTTCTTTAGAGTGGTCTGGAGCGACTAAGGGCTGCGAACGACCATGCTATCCTTAGATCGGGACAGTGAACTTTCTGCCCGAAGTAAGGCGGTCCTCAGGACTGCCCACCTGGCAACCAGAAAATGCAGTATGAATACAGGCAAGAATAACGGTTCCAAGGGTCTCGTATTAAAACCATCTTTTAAGAATATGAAACAAGCCCGTCCGGACAAGGAACGTTTTTTTATCGTCGGCGTCGGCGCCTCGGCCGGAGGCCTGGAAGCGTTCACCGAATTGGTGGGCCGCATCTCCGCGGATACGAGGATGGCGTTCGTTCTGGTGCAGCATCTGGCGGCGCGCCACGAAAGTCTTCTGACCGAAATCCTTTCCAAGGTCACCACTCTTCCCGTCCTCGAGGTCACCGACCGTACGGTCGTGAAATCCGGGAACATCTATGTCATCCCGCCCAACACGGAAATGACCATCCGGAACGGCACCCTTTATCTTTCCGATAGAAGGGAAGCCGAAGGCCGCAACACTGCCATCGACATTTTTTTCAAGTCTCTCGCGGAAGACCAGAGGGAATGCGCGATCGGCGTCCTTTTGTCCGGCTCTGAATGGGACGGGGTGATGGGGCTCGAGAATATCAAGGACGCGGGCGGTTTTACGTTCGCGCAGGACGAGGCTTCCGCTAAATACAAGGACATGCCCCGGAAGGCCGCCGCGTCCGGCTACGTGGATTTCATCCTGAAGCCGAATGCGATCGCCGACCGCCTGCAGCATCTTCCCCCGCAACTGAAGACCCCGCATTTCAAGACACACGAAAAAAAAGCTATCTCGAACGGCGATGAAAGCGTGATAGCCAAGATATTCGAGCATTTGAAGAAAAATACCGGAACGGATTTCTCGTTGTATAAGTCCGCCACGCTGCTGCGGCGCATCACCCGGCGGATGGTCCTGCACCGCATCGAGAATCTAGAGAAGTACTTCCGCCTTCTGCGCAAGAACACCGACGAGACACACGCGTTGAAAAAAGACCTGCTGATCAACGTGACGAGCTTTTTCCGCGACAAAAACAACTTTCTTTACTTGAAGAAAAAAATATTTCCCGACATGCTGCGCCGAAGGCAGGGTGACGCGTCCGTCCGCATCTGGGTCCCCGGCTGTTCGACCGGCAACGAGGCCTATTCGATCGCGATATGCCTCAACGAATATCTAAAGAACCGCTCGGTGCCCGTCCAGATATTCGCAACAGATGTCAGCGATTCCGCCATCGAGACTGCCCGCCGCGGCGTCTATCCCGAGAGCATCGCGAGCGACGTTTCCGCGCAAAGGCTGGAGAATTATTTCCAAAAAGTGACCGGCGGGTACCAGATCAAAAGGTCGATCCGCGACCAGTGCGTGTTCGCCACGCACAACATGCTGACGGACCCGCCCTTTTCCGACATGGACATGATCAGCTGCCGCAACGTCCTGATCTACCTGGAAGCGCCGCTGCAGAAAAAGGTCGTCTCCCTGTTCCATTACGCTCTGAAACCGCAGGGATTCCTGATGCTCGGCAGTTCCGAAACGGCGGCGAGTTTTTCTGACAATTTTTCGACCGTCGACGGGAAGTATAAGATCTACGCCAAAAAGAGATCGAATAAACCCGAACGCCGCGCGGCCGCCCCCTTGGTACATCCCGGAAAAAAGATCGTACCGTTCGTCCGCGACGCTCCGGTCAAGGCGTCAAAAATGACGAATTTCGACGCTCGGAAGGAAGCCGCGCGCATCCTTCTGGGCAGGCGCTTCAAGGACGGCGTGCTGATCACCGAGGAA
>CAZCVC010000003.1:13895-15208 GCA_964502045.1 uncultured Planctomycetia bacterium
GCGCTCACAGCCAAGGAAGATGAGCTCTCGACGCTGATCACCGAGGAAAAAGAGATCATCGAGTTCTACGGAAAGAGCCACCCTTATATCCGGCCCGTTTCCGGCGAGGCGAGCCTGAACCTTCTGCAGATGGTCCGCGAAAGCTTGCTGCCCGACGTCTGCATCGCTCTCTTCAAGGCCAAGAAAAATAAAAAACCGGTGAAAAAAGGTCCTCTGCCGGTAGAAAATTCAAAATCCGTGAACTTCGAGGTCATCCCCATCTGGGCGCCTTCTGCCGACGAGTCCCATTACCTGATACTATTCGATGAGGCAAAGTCGCGGTCCGCAGGCAGCCGGGAGGGCGCAGCTTTCCTTAGACAGGAGAACCGGCAGCTCCATCTGGACCTGATACAGGCGAAGGAATCGCTGGTCTTGATCACGCGGGAACAGAGCGTCATGGCCGAGGAGTTCCGCTGCCAGAGCGAAGAGATACAGTCCAGCAACGAGGAATTTCAAAGCACGAACGAAGAGCTCGAAACGACCAAAGAAGAGCTGCAGTCGGCCAACGAGGAGCTGACGACGGACAACAACGAGATGGAGGTCCTCAATAACGAATTGATCAAGACCAACAACGACCTGAAGAACCTGATGACCTATTCGGATACGATCGTCGAAACGCTTTGGGAGCCGCTCGTGGCGCTGGATTCCAACCTGCGTGTGAAGTCCTCGAACAAGGCGTTCTGCGATTTTTTCAAGGTCACGAAACATGACACGAACGGCCGGCGCATCTACGATCTGGGCAACGGGCAATGGAACATTCCCCAGCTCCGCGAGCTCTTCGAAGAACTGATCACGAAGAACAGCTCTTTCTACAACATCGAGATCGAACATACCTTCCCGGGGATCGGCCAGAAGCTGATGCTGCTGAACGCCCACAAGATCTCGCTGGCGGAAGGCAAGAAAGAGGACGTGATCATCCTCGCATTCCAGGACATTACCGCGCAAAGGCGGGCGGAGGACGCGTTGAACAAGATCGCCTCGGAGCTGACCTTCTCGAACAACGAGCTCAACCATTTCGCTTCGACGGCCGCCCACGACCTGAAATCCCCTTTGAACAAGATCCAGATCTACGCTGAACAACTGCTCGAGGAAAACATGAGCGAAAAAGCGAAGTCCTCGCTGATGATGATGATCAAGTCCTCGCAGAGAATGGGAGGCCTCGTCGAAAGCCTTCTAAAAATGTCCCGCATCGGCAGCGAGGCCGGACGGACGGAGATTGTTTCTCTGGAAAATGTCGTGAAGGAAGTGCTGACGGACTTCGAGCTTTCGATCAA
>CAZCVC010000003.1:15218-19139 GCA_964502045.1 uncultured Planctomycetia bacterium
CGCATGCAGATGCACCAGCTTTTTCAGTACCTCATAGGTAATGCCATCAAATACCGTAAAGTAGGCCGGGCCCCCTGCATTTTCATCACGAGCCGGCAGACGGAGGATAACTTGGAGATCGTCGTGAAAGACAACGGCATCGGCCTCGACCGGAAACACTGGAAAGATATCTTCAAACCGTTCAAACGTCTGCACGGCAACAGCGAATACGAGGGAAGCGGCATCGGCCTGGCTCTCTGCGAAAAGATAATGCGCGTCCACGGCGGCACCATCAAGGTGGAGAGCGTTCTGGGAGAAGGCTCTTCGTTCATCCTCAGCTGGCCGCTCGAAGTCCTGACTCCCAAAAAAGCAAAACTCGTATATAAGGGCCGCGTTCGCCGCGCCTAATTTTAAACGCCACGCGCTGTTTTTCGTTTTTTTCGTTCTTTTAAGCCTCGTTTTACTCCGCGATAAGACCTCCCGCCGGCGATAAAAAGAAATACGAGCCCTGACCAAGTAACCGCCGATACAAATCCCGCCAAGAGCACGTACCAAGGCTTCACGGTCTCGATCGAAACGCGGGTGTCCGTCCGTTCCAGGGCGGCGACGAGTATTCCGCGCTTGTCTGAAAACGCTGTGAGCGGACGATCTCCTGCCCGGACGCGATACCGGACGTTCCAAGTGCGGCCCAATCTGTAGAGGCCTTCGAGCGGGGGCAGGATATCAAAGCTCTCGACGCTTCCTTTGCGGCGAAAAAGGGAGGCGTTGAGGCTGCCCGTGATACGCGTATCCTCGACGACCGGCAGATTTTCGATCCTCGGGGTGAATTCGTCTATCGCGAATCCCGAAGGCCTCTTGGCGTAAGCGCTTAAAATGGCAGGCACGCGTGCTTCCGTCGGAGGAAAGACCACGTCGGTTGTCTGCCGCTCCATGAAGTAAACTCCCTGCGCGACCGCGGCGATCGAAAGGACACGGAGAAGGACCCGGCGCAGGCGGTCATTTTTTTTGGGCAGCTCGTTGAAAATGAGCAGTGTCCCGAAAAAGATCAGCTGGATCAGGTAACGGTGCGGCCAGACGCTGTGCTGCAGGATCTCCGAACGGCTCCAGAGCGGATCGCTCAGTCGCGTGAACATAAAAACGCACGCCGCGCAGAAAGCCAGCCACAGCGCGGACTTCCCGCGGTGCTGAGTTGTTCTTCCTGAGAAGAAGATATTGGCGGAGGCCAGGAAGATGCCGACGGCCAGCACAGGCCCGATGCTCTTATGAAAAGAGTGATCAGTCAACGTCTGAATGCCCAGGAACGCGTCCTTATAGCTCAGCGGGAGCGTTCTTTCGAAATTCAGATAACGGCCCTCCACCCACAACGGCACCCAAAAGAAGGCCGTCGCTAGGACGAACGCGGCGGCGGACATCAGGGTCCACGCGAGGGGCAGCGTCTCACGCCGGTAAAGTAAGGCGTGCACCGCGTACGCGGCTAAAAGGAACGGAGCCGAATTCATGAAACTTGGCGGATGGAAGATGAGAAGCAGGGAGCAGGCTATCGTGACCAGCACCGCGTTACGGTGCGGCTGATTCGATCTCCTGAAGAGAAAAAGGCAGATGTACGGAAGCAATACGAAACAGTGTAGTTCGGTAAACCCGAATCGGTTGAAAAGTTCGGCGAGAAGATAATTGGAGGAAATATAGATCAGCGAGCCTGCGACGGCGGCCTCGCGGTCCGTGTAGCTCCTCAGCAACAGGTACATCCCCCAGGCGGCGGCAAGATAAGTCAGAAAAAAAACGATCTTGAGCGAGAGGAGCAGACCGATCCCGAATAAGGCCAGCCAGACAGGCAGCGCCAACACCAGAGGGCAGTAAACCAGGAATACGGGAAGAGCCCGCCCGGAAAGAATGTTTCTGGCTAGATAAGGGTATTCCCCCGCTCTGAACGAGAGGAAGGCCTCGTGCATTTTGAACAAAGCGTGGGTATAGCTCTCGTCATGAGAGGTCCGGAAAAAGAAAAATGCGAGAACGGTGACAGCAAATCCGGCAAGAAGACCGGCTTGCCTCCGGCGCGCCATCAGATAGGCGGCCGTCGCCGCCAGTGCTGCAGCGATGAAGAAAATGGATCGCGGATCGAGTGTCTGCATCTGAGCACAATTCTACCTAGCGGCGTACCGGGTGTAAAGAGAAGGAACCCCGCGTGAGCCGGTGGAAGCGTTCAATCCGCCGGGTTTTCCGCAGGTTTCTTTTTTTCGCGTCCTTCGGCCGGAAAGTCCTTGCTGTAAAAAAGCCTGCTCTTCGGCGCAAGCTGTCCCCGGACAATGGGTTCGTCGACACGGTACATTTCGATCCGCGTCAGCTTTGTTCCCCGGTGCGCCTTATGCCATCGACGATAGAGAAAACGCCCCAACGGAGCCGGATTCACCTGGCCTACCAGAAGTTTCTCGTAGTATTTTCGCCAGCGGTAATACGGTTTCGTAAGTTTTTCGGGTTTTTCAATGGAAAAACCGACTTCGTTGGCTAAAAGATCCACTTTCCGGCCGTCCGCCAGCGTGCCGGCCACCGCGACGCGGTAGTAGGTCGGGGGCGAACTCTTGAACATCGACCACGACTGTCTGAGCATGAATATTTCGTTGACCGGGCGCAGCCATTGCGGAACTTTCATACCGGAGCCGTCGAATGTGGTCCCGTTCAAATAGAGCACGCACAAAAGAAAAAAAAGAGCGCACGCGTTGGTCCAGCTCCCTTGGCCCGTGCGGAGCCGTTCGGCCGGAAGTTTCCGGCGCAAAACCAGTCTCCACCGGCTCGGCAGCTGCACCCGGCACAGGAACGTGAGTTTGCGCTCCAGGAAATCCCAATGGGCCGCCTGCAGAAAAAGGGTCATCTCCGCGACGCAGATCCACGGAAAAATACCGATGTAGAGCAATACGCCCAGTCCGGCATGGAACAGCATCACCGCCGTCACGGTCGCGCCGCGGATGAACGTCATCGCAAAAGGGCACAGCAATAGAAGCGGCGCCATGAGCTCGAGCAAAAACACGCCTCGCGTCATGAATTTGAGCAGATCCGTATGAGGAAGCAGAAAAGGGGCGAGGAAATCCGCCAGTGGCGTCGCGGTCCATTCGATGCCGAAAGTGTAAGCGATCATCGAACCTTTGTGCCACCAGGAATCCCAGGATTTAAGCCAGACCGTGTACCAGTAGATCAGGATCACCTGCGAAAGCAATGCCACGGTCCCGACGTTGAGGATTCGGGCAGGGCGCGACCGCGAAGGGTCGCGGAGTCCGTCGATGGAAAAGCGCGTTTCCCATGGCACGAATATGGACCAGAACATCATGTGACGAAACAGCACGTCACCGGTTTCGTTGACGAACGTGTTGCGGTTGAAGAGCGAAACGATGAACACCCATAAAACCGGCGTGACAAAACGGGTCCGGTAGCCGACTATCAGCATCAACCCGAGAATCAGCTCGCACCCCAACAGGAAAGCCTGCCAAGGGGCGGCTCCGCTGATCATGTGCAGAGAAAATTTGAGTCCGACATTGAGGAGTTCCGTGCGGGGCAGGATCCCGGCGTCGGTGTAATGGGCCTCAAGATGGGGAAATCTCCTGAGAACGTCCATCACGACGATACAGCCCATCAGAATGCGAAAAACACCGAGTGCCCGCGTATCGATCGAAAATACACGGGAAGGGATGCTCTCGAGGAAGAGCCGGAACCGGCTAAGCGGGCGTGAGACGGTCTTCATATACATAATTATATATTATATACAAAAATAATCAATGGTAATCAATATTATGTCTAAAATGGAGAATTGGGGAAGAAAAAGGACTGTTAATAAACTATAAATGTAACTGTCCGGAAAGAGCGGACTGCATGAAATGCAACGTGATGGAAAATACTGCTCCCGGCATATGCGCGGACTGGACTTGGATGCGGCCGCCGTGCTCACGCACGATC
>CAZCVC010000004.1:0-18503 GCA_964502045.1 uncultured Planctomycetia bacterium
CGGGTTTCGTCCGACTGGCAATGGGGCATCGAGGCCCTGGGGCCGGCCGCAATGATCAGGTCAAAAGCCGGTCTTTCAGAGCCGGCGGTCTTGGTGTAATATTCGAGCCTTCCTTGGGCTTCGCGCTCGGTCATGCCGGGCTGGACCGCCTGCCGGATGTAATGAAACCCCTGGACCGCGATCTCGGCCGAGCGACGGATCAGCGCGGCCTCTCCGGCGTCCTTGATCTCGCGCAGCGATTCGACGAGATTCACGGTAGGTTTGAGCTTGCCGGCGCCGAGCGCCTTCTCGAGGCCCGCGTGAAACGATACCGTCACCTGCGTCGCCTCGAAACCCACTTTCGAGGCCCCTGTCTTTTTGGCCAGCCCCGCCACGATCTCAGAAACGCTCTGCTTGTCGCGCAGTATCATCGTGAAGCCCTTCGCCTCGGTTTTAGCCTGCTCGAGATAACGCGTGTCCGTGATGAAATAAAGGCCCTTCGGGCATACGAATATCCAGGACTCGGTCCCCTTAAAACCGGAAAGGTAGGAAACGTTGGGCCAGGAGCTGACGAAAAGCGCGTCGATGCCGGCGCCCGGAAACAGTTTGAAGAGGTTTTTCAGGCGCGTATTCATAAGGCGGAGGTCTCCGATTTGATCTTGTTGAAACGGATATGGAAATCTTGGCGAGCCAGGTAGATCAGGCCGCCGATCACGCTTAAAAGCATCATCAGGCCCAGCCACAGGATGCCGACGGCGGCCGCCCTTTCCATGCCGATATAATCTTTCAGAAAATAAATGTAGGCCGCCTCGCGCGGACCGAGGCCGTTCAGCGTCAGAGGTACCATTCCGATAAGGTGAACGACGGGCACGAGCAGGAAAAAGTAGATCCATGTCGAAGCGTCCGCGCCGAGCGCCCGCGCCATCAGATAAAGCACGATAATGCTGACGCTCTGTCCCGCCGCCGAAAGAAGCATAGCGACCGCGACGATGCCTTTGTGGTTCCTGAAATCATGCAGCTCGTCGAAGATGCTCCTGATCAGGGGGCCGAGGCGGAACAAGTTGAAAAACTTTTCGACGAAATGAAAGTGTTTGGCCACGGCCGGGTTGAACAGAAGGACGAAGAACACGACGGAAAATGCGAGCACCGAGTAGACCATCACGGGTACTTTGGGGTCGATCTTGTCGCGGAGGAAGAGCAGGCTTACGCAAGGGATCAGAATGAAAACGAACATGCCGAATATACGGTCGAGCATGATCGCGCTGACAGACTTCACAGGTTCGCCGGTGACGCGCGTCGCGCAGATCGCCTTGACAATGTCGCCGCCGACCGACGTCGGCAGGAAGTTGTTGAAAAAATAGCCGACGAACGTCAGGCTGACGGTGTCGCGCAGGGAGATCGCGATGCCTTTCCCGCCGAATATCAGCTTGAGCCGCAGGGCCAGAATGACGCCGGTCGTCAGAAGCAACAGTGTCGCCGCCAACATCAGCGCATGGTTCCCCTCTTTCAGCACGCCGATGACGCGGGGCAGCTGGTCGCGCATTGAATAAGCAAGCACGCCGATGAACGCGAGGCTGACGAACACGCCGATGAAATTTTTCTTCATGCCTTATCCCCCGCCTGCCTCAGGATCCGGGCCGCGATCTCCGACGGCGTCGGGTTCAGGTAAAAACCGGTGCCAAGCTCGAAGCCGGCCACTTCGGTCAGGTGCGGGATGATCTCGATATGCCAGTGGAAACTCTCAGCGGAACGGCCGTGCAGCGGTTCGGTGTGAATCATGAAATTGTAAGCCGGATTACCGAGCGCTTTTTTCAGCCGCTGCAGCACGGCTTGCAGAGCCTTTGCGAGCCCGCGCAGCCCGTCGTCGGAGATAGCCTCGAAGCTTGAGGTGTGAGCCGTTGGCAGGATCCATGTCTCGAAAGGAAAACGCGCCGCGAAAGGCGCTATCGCCGTGAAGCCGTCTTCCGAAAACACCGTGAGCTGCTTGTCCGTTTTTTCCTGCTCGAGCATGTCGCAGTAGATGCAACGCTCGGTAAGCTCGAAATGATTGGATGAACCGCGCACCTCCCCGAGCACACGCGAAGGAACGATCGGCAGGCCGATGAGCTGCGAATGCGGATGCTCGAGGCTCGCGCCGGCCTCGGTCCCGTAATTTTTGAACAGCAGGATGTAGCGGATGCGCTTGTCGCGGCTCAGGTCGTTGCAGCGGTCGCGGTAGACCTTAAGGATCAGCGCAGCCTCGTCCAGCGTCAGATCCGGGAACTCCTTGTCGTGGTCGGGATTTTCGATAATAACTTCGTGCGCGCCGAAACCGCCTATACGGTCGTAGATGCCGGCGCCGCGGCGCTCGGCGCTCTCCTCAATGCGTAGGGCCGGAAATTTGTTGGGTATCACGCGTACCTGCCAATTGCGGCCGCCCCGCATCGCGTAGGAGGCGATCTCGGGAGGCGTCATCGCTTCGTTGCCGGGACAGAACGGGCATGTCTTCGATGATTTCGCGCGCGCCGTGACCGGGAACGTGAGGCGCGGCGATTCCGCGTTCACGATGACCCACCGGCCGTTGATCGGGTCCTTACGAAACTGCGGCATGGCCGTCTCCGTTCAGGCTCGTTTCGCGCAGCAGGAACGCCGCGTCCTCGGGCGGGGTCGGGTTGATGTGGATGCCGGTGCCCCACTCGAAGCCCGCATTTCGCGTCAGGCGCGGCGATATCTGCAGATACCAATGATAATAGGATTCGAGCATCTGCCAGCGCGGCTCTTGCGGATCGTGCCGGTGAGGCGCCGTGTGTAGGATGAAATTGAACGGCGGGTCCTCTAGAAGCACGCGCAGCCGGAGCAGCGCTTCTTTGAGGATCGCGGCGAAGCGGCCGAGGTCAGCTTCGGGCAGTCGGGCGAAATCGGCGCTGTGGTTTTTGGGCAGTATCCACATCTCGAACGGCGAGCGCGACGCGAATGGGCAGTAACAGAGGAACGACTCGTTCTCGACGACGACGCGCGCCGCTTCGGAGATTTCCTGCCGGATGATGTCGCAGAACACGCAGCGGTCCCGCCGCTCGAAGTAATTCTTGCAGGAGGAAAGCTCTTCCTTCACGCGCTTCGGGATGATCGGCATCGAGATGATCTGCGAACGCGAGTGCCGGACGATATCCTTCAGGACGCCGGAAACATGGCCGTGGTTCTTGAACAGCAGCGTGTACTCGAAGCGCTTGTCGCGTTCGAACGCTTTAAAACGGTTCACGTAAACGCTGACGACCTTTTTTACCTCGTCGGCAGTGAGCTCGTCCAGGTCGTGTTTGTGTCTAGGCGATTCGATGATGACCTCATGCTGCCCCACGCCGTCCATCAGATCGTAGAGTCCCATGCCGAAGCGGTCGACCTCGGACCCCGTGAGCGAGAGGATCGGTACCTTGCTCAGGATCGTGCGCACTTCCCATCCGGGTTTGTCCGGTTTGGTGCCGCGCTTGCGTACGGCGAAGATCTCCGGCGTCGTCTGGCTTTCGCGCCCTTCGCAGAACGGGCATACGGCTTCCTCCTCCTGCCCATCGACGGGATGATACTCGATGGGCCTGCGGCCGCGCTCGGTCGACATGATGGTCCAGTATCCGACGACGGGGTCTCTTCTAAGCTCTGGCATCGCGGCCCTCCGTTTTAGACATACTGATGGAGGTCTGAGGGGCGTATCGTGCCGACGACCCGGAGGTTTTTATCCTGCAGGATGATGATGTCGCACTTCGTCTCTTTGAAGCGCTTGATCACTTCGCCGACCGTCGCGTCCTTCATCATGACGCTGAAGTCTTTTTTCACGAGTTCCAGAACGGGCTTCTCGATCTCCTGCACGGTCACGCGCGGCATCGCGAGCTTCTCGAGCTTGCGCTCATTGATAAGCCGGTGGTTGATATATTCGTAGAAATGTGTGGAAAGGATGCGTTTGAAGCTGACCAGCAACGGCACGACGGGCTTGCCTTCGATGAAATCCAGGTGCGAGCGGAAAGCGCTGCGGTTCACGCGCGCATCGATCGAAAGCAGGTAACGAAGCGAGCTGTCGGGAACGTTCGTTTCGTCCGCTTCGGGGATCGCGGCCAGCCACGTCAGCTCGAGAACGTCCTGCATCGAGATCTTCAGGTCCTGGAAACCGCGTCCGATCAGAAAAGAGAGGTTGCCGTCCTGGTCCTTGTAGACCGGCGCGTATTTTTCCAGCGTGTCGATGACGTCGGCCAGGAACACGCCGAGCGCGACGTCGGCGTTGTAAAGAAGCCCCGCCATGATGAACGCGCCGTCGTCCGACTGCCCGGGCCCGATGCGGTGGCGAATATAGAAATAACGCTGCGTTTCGGGGTCGACGACGCCCTCGGTCTGCAGGATAAGGCCTTTCTTGATGAACTCGTCGATCTTGCCCTCGTGCGGCTCGTGCGCGAGAACCTCGCCGTCGAGCTTCATCTCGAGCATCGTTTTGATGTCGATAACGTAGCACCGCCCTCCGCCGATCTTGATCTGGTAGAGCTTTTCGGCTTCCTTGCGGATGTCCGGATTGTCGCGCAGGCCGCCCATGTAGAGACCGCGCAGAATGTCGCGCGCGTTCACGTGGCGTTCTCTGAAAAATTCGATGCCGAGCAACGGCTCCCCGCGGGAATTGAGGAGCTTTTCGTGCTTGACGCCGTCCATCGTGTCGACGGCGAACTGCACGATATCGTCGATGAGCTTCTGGCGGCGTTTTTTGATCACTTCGGCATCGCGGCCGAGCGCCTTGACGACGTCGTCGATGGTGGTGTTGACATAGGTCCGCTTGTTGAAAACGCCGGCGCCGTTGTGGGCGCGGCCTTCAAGGGACTGGATGAATAAAAGATCCTGGATGTCCGGGGCTGTATCCAGATGCTCATAAGAGCTTAAGACTTCATAATCGGCCTGAACGAGTTCCTTGGGCGCAACGTGAGGGAGTCGCATTTTTGAAATTATCCCAAATATCGCCGTGGATTGCGAGAACAAAGTCGGGCCGCCGCACGCCTCATTCGAAGACCTCGCCCGCCTTCAACGCGTACCCGGTCAGGAACGCGGCCGCCGAAAGAACCTTTCGTCCCTCGGCCTGCAATTCCTCGACGTTCAGCACGCTTTTATGGGCGGCCACGAGGATACCCTCCGGTACCGAGGCTTTCATGATCTCGCCCGGAACGGCGCCGGCCGGGTGCGTTTCGAACGAAACCGAGGCCTTGAGGAGGATGATGCGCTTTCCGTGCAGGAACGTGTAAGAGCCCGGCCATCCGGCCAGCGCCCGCACGCGCCGCGCGATGACGTCCGCCGTCTGTTCCCAGTCGATGCGGCCGTCCTCTTTCGTGATCTTGCGCGCGTAAGTCGCGAGCCGGTGGGTTTGCGGCGTGTACACGGCCTTTTTCTGCGCGATGAGCTCGAGCGCCTTCACGAGCGCCGAAGCGCCGAGGACGCTCAAACGCTCGTGCAGGACGCGTTCGTCATCGTCGTCGCGCATCTCGACTTTTTCCTGGACCAGAATGTCGCCGGTGTCGAGCGACTCGGCCAGACGCATGACCGTGACACCGGTCTCGGCGTCGCCGTTCATGAGCGCCCAATGGATCGGCGCAGGGCCCCGCCAGCGCGGCAGCAGCGACGAGTGAACGTTCAGCGCGGCCGCGGAAGGCAGCGCGAGGATATTTTGCGGAAGGATGACGCCGAACGAGATCACGACGAACGCTTCGGCGCCGAGCGTGCGCAGGCGCTCCTCGAGAGACGCGATCGACTCTTTCGACGTTTCGATGACCGGGAGATTTTTAGCCGCGGCCCATTCTTTGACCGGAGATGCCGATACGCGCAAGTTGCGGCCGGCCGGCTTGTCGGTCGTGGTCACGACAGCCGCGACCGTGTGGCCCGCCCGCAGCAGAGCCTCGAGCGACGGGATGCCGAAAGAACTCGTACCAAAAAAAACTATTTTCACGAATTTTTCTTCAGGAGTTTTTTGCGGGAAAGACGGCTTTTCACCGGTCCGAGGCGGTCCACGAACAGGATGCCGTCCAGGTGATCGATCTCATGCTGAAAAATACGCGAGAGCAGCCCCTCGCCGGTCGCTTCGACTTTTTTTCCCTCGAGATCCATCGCGCGTATCCACACCTTTTTCGCGCGCCGGACAGGCTCGTAAAACTCGGGTATCGAAAGACAGCCTTCAAATTCTTTGATCTCGCCTTCCCTTTTGACGATCTCCGCGTTGAAAAGCACAATCTCCGAGCCTTTTTCCTGGCTCGGGCTCGCCACGAAAACGCGCCGCAGGCTGCCGACCTGGTTGGCCGCGAGTCCGACGCCGCTTTCCGCGTACATCGTGTCGATCATGTCGAGCACGAGGCGGCGGTCGTCGTCGGTGATGAATCGGACCGGCTCGGCCTTGGTTTCGAGGATCTTATTGCCTATTTTCAATACCGGGAGTATCGCCATGGCCTGATTTTAGCATGAAGCCTATTGGGGGTCTACATCGACGGTCATGGTGATCCGGCTTTTCTTGAAATCACCGAGCGCGCGGCGCAAGAGCGCGTTCATCTCGAGCGCTTCGGGACCTTTCAGGTAGAAATTCCAGTGAAACTGCCCTTTCTCGCGGGAGACCATCGCCGGCGACGGGCCCAGCAGCTTGATCTCCGACGATTCGCCGATCGACGCCTCGATGGTCTTTGCGAACAGCAGGATCTGGCGGATCACCTCTTTTTCGACGAGCCCGCTGAAGACGACGCGCACGAGACGCGCGAACGGCGGCATGAAAAGCTCGCGTCGGAACTCTATCTCTTTTTCGTAAAACTCGCGGTAATCGTGGTCTTTGGCGCTTTGGATCGAATAGTGGTGCGGCACGTGCGACTGCACGATGACCCGGCCCGGGATGTCGCCTCGTCCCGCGCGGCCCGCGACCTGGGTCAGCAGCGCGAACGTGCGCTCAGAGGCGCGGAAGTCCGGGATATGCAGCGCCGTGTCGGCCGATACCACACCGATCAGCGAGACGTTCGGAAAGTCGTGGCCTTTCGCGATCATCTGCGTGCCGATCAGCACGTCTATCTCGCCGCGCTTGAACGAACGCAGGATCGTCTCGTGCGCGTCCTTCTTCTGTGTTGAGTCGGTGTCCATGCGGCCGAGCCGCGCGTCCGGAAACAGCTTGTGCGCCTCCTCGTAGACTTTCTGCGTGCCGACGCCGAAATAATTCAGGTAATTTTTTTTGCAATCCGGGCACAGCCGCACCGGCTCCGCGCGGAACTCGCAGAGATGACAGAGCAGGATGCCCTTGTCGAAATGGTAGGCCAGCGAGAGACGGCAATGGTCGCAGCGCATCACGAAGCCGCACGCGTTGCAGTGCAGGTGCGTCGAAAAACCGCGTCGGTTCAACAGCAGCATCACCTGTTCTTTTTTCGCGAGCGCGTCGCGCACGCCGCTTTCGAGCGCCGGCGAAAAAATGAAGTCCTTTTTTTCTTTGACGGGCCGCCGCATGTCGACGACCTCCACGGCCGGCAGCGGCCTTTTTTCGATGCGCTCGGGCAGCTCAAGACGGACGATTTTCCCGCCTGAGGCAGGTTCGGAGGCATGATAGGACTCGAGCGACGGCGTGGCGCTGCCAAGCAGCAGCACGGCGCCGGTTTCGCGCGCGCGCCACGCGGCCACCTCGCGCGCGTGATAGCGCGGCGTTTCGCCCTGCTTGTAAGAGGCGTCCTGCTCTTCGTCGATAACGATGAGGCCGAGGTCCTTGACCGGGCTGAATATCGCCGAGCGCGCGCCGATGACGACCTTGGCTTCTCCGGAACGGATACGGTGCCATTCCTCGACGCGCCTTCCCTGAGGCAGACGGCTGTGGATGACGGCCAGCACGTCGCCGAAGCGCGAGTGGAAGCGGTCGACGGCCTGCGGCGTGAGCGAGATCTCGGGCACGAGGACGATGCTGCCGCGATCTTCTTTCAGAAGGTCGCGGATCAGATGCATGTAGATCTCGGTCTTCCCGCTTCCGGTGATGCCGTGCAGCAGGAACGTGCCGTGGCGGCGGGCCTTCATTTTTTCGGAAATGCTCCGGTACGCGGCGTCCTGGGAAGGGGTCAGCGTCAGGTCGTGCGGGTTGAGCATCTCCGCGGTCTCGGATATCTTGCGCGCGCGGCTCTTCATCCGGAACTTGCCTTTTTTGAAAGGCGCCGGCAGCGCCGTTTCTATCGTCTGTCCCCAGGCGCAAAAATAATATTCGGACATCCACCGCGTGAGACCGAGGAAATGCCCGTCGAGCACCGGCTCCCGGTCGATTAGCGCGTCGATCAGTTTGATCTCGTCGAACGCTTTTTCGTCCGAAAACCCGAGCACGTAGCCGACGAGTTTGCGCTCTCGAATGCGCACCCAGACACGCTGGCCCGGCGCCATTTCGTCATCAAGCGCGGAAGGGATCTCGTACTGGAACGGGCTCGGGGACGGAAGCCCCAGCGCGATGTCGGCGTAACGGGCCATAGGTTTAGGAAATACCAAGCTCCCGCATGATCATCTGCATGTCTTCCCAAACGACTTTTTTGTCGGCCGGGTTGCGGAGCAGGTAAGCGGGATGGAACGTGGGCATCAGCTTAATGCCGTTGAAATCGTGGAACTTTCCGCGCAGGCGGCTGATCGGCGCGTCCGTTTTCAAAAGCGTCTGCGCCGCGAACTTGCCGAGCGCGCAGATCACCACGGGGGCAATGATCTCGATCTGTCGCGCCAGGATCGGACTGCAGGCCTCGATCTCTTCGGGCTGAGGGTTCCGGTTGCCGGGCGGGCGGCATTTGAGGCAGTTGGCGATGTAAACATCCTCGCGCTTGAGCTTCATCGCCTCGATGATCTTCGTGAGCAGCTGGCCTGCGGCCCCGACGAACGGCTGGCCCTGCTGGTCCTCGTCGAAACCGGGCGCTTCGCCGACGAACATCAGACGCGCGGACGCGCTGCCGCTGCCGAAAACGAGCTTGGTGCGCGTTTTCGCAAGCGCGCAGATCTGGCAGTCGGCGAATTTTTTCTCGAGGGCGGCCAGCGCTTCGGCCTTCTGCGGCGACGCCGCGGGCGCCGCGATCCGGGTCGGCGCGGCCGTCGGCAGTCCTTCGACGCCGAATGCCCGCTCGACCTCGAGGCGCTGTCTTAAGATCTTCTGCGCGTCTTCACGGGCCGGACTCATGGCGTCCCCGCCAGCGCCGCGATCGCCTGCGCGGCGCCCGGCCGTGCGATCTCGGCGGCGCCGCTCTTCAAACGTTTCATTTCAATCTCTGATCCGGCCAGCAAAGACACCGCTTCGGCGACCTCGGATGCGCCGGAAGCCTCGATGCCCGCGTGGTGCGCTTTGACACAGACCACGTTGCGCGCTTCCTGTCCCGGGATGGAGCCCGTCATGATGACGGGCTTGTTCTTGAGAAAACTTTCAGTGATCGTGAGGCCGCCGGCCTTGCCGACGACGACATCGGCGCATTCCATGAGTTCGTTCATGTAATCCACGAAACCCAGCGCCTTCAGGCGCTTGTGCGCGAACGCCTGCGATGTCACTTTACCGTAGAGAACCTTGTTCGTCCCGCAGACGAGCACGACCTGCACGGGTTTCTCGAGCGTGAGTATTTTTTTCAGCAGCGGCTCCATCGCTCCGATGCCGACTCCGCCCGACGTGATCAGCACCGTGAAAAGCCCGGCATCGAGGCCCAGCCGCGAGAAAACGGCGGCGCGGTCGACCGGACGGAAAAATTTCTTTTCCACCGGAATGCCGGTGACTTGTATCCTCTCCGCATCGACGCCGCGGCGCACTAGGCCCTCGCGCGTTTCCTCGAGCCCGACCGCGTACGAGTCCGTGCAAGGCGCGGTCCAGATGTAATGCGCGAAGTAGTCGGTCACGACGGTCACCAGCTTCGCCTCCGTTTTTTTCTTCGCTTTCAGCCGGCTCACGACTTCGGCCGCATAAAAATGCGCGGTCAGCACGACGTCCGGCTTCTCGCGCAGGATCATTTCCACGAGCCCCTTCGACGTCAGCGCGTTGAACGCGCGGCGCACGAACCGCGCAAAAAAATAGATGAGCGGCACGTCGAGCAGGTAATAGCAGACGCCCCAGAGCCACGGCGCGTATTTGATCTGCAAGAGATACGTCTGCCGGTAGCCGTTGCCGACGAACGGCGCCATCAGCGATACCGTGTCGACAAGTTTCGCGTCCGCGTCCGGATGGGCCGCAAGCACGGCTTCGAGCACCGCGCGCGCGGCCTTTTCGTGGCCATGCCCGGCCGACGCGTAGAAGATCAGGATTTTTTTTCGAGGATCCATCGCACCGCTTCCCACAGGTCTTTTTTGACGGCATCCGGTTTTACGGACAGCGCCGGCACGTCCGCCTCCGCGATCCGGCCCGACAACACGAGCACGACGCGGCAGCCGAGATCCTTCCCCGCCTCAAGGTCTTCCGGCGAGTCGCCGACGAAATAGACGTCTTTCGGGTCCAGCGCGCGTCCCGCGATCGCTTCCTTGAAAAGCTTCAGCTTGGGCTTCTTGCATTCGCAGTTGTCGGATTTCTGGTGGACGCAGTAATGCACACCGCGGAGACGCCCGCCGCCCGCCTCGATCTCGCGCCGCATATGCGCCGTCATCGCGTCGAGCCCTTCGAGCGTGATAAGGCCGCGTGACACGCAGCCCTGGTTCGATACCACATGGATCTCGGAACCGGCCTCGGTGAGAAGGCGGATCGCATCGACGGCGCGCGGCAGGAACGAAAAATCGGCGTCGCACGTCACGTACTGCCCTTTTCCCGGAAAATGGTTGATAACGCCGTCGCGGTCAAGGAAAACGAGTCTCATCGCCACTTCTTCAGGAACGGACGGGCCGCTTCCAGCACTTCGTCAACGGTCACGTCCTTCATGCACTGTTCGTCGATCGGACAGTCGCGCTTGTAGCAGGGCGCGCACGCGATGCGCGAGACGATCTTGGCGCCGCGGCCGTAGAGCTCTATCTCAGGCGCGCAAGTCGAACCGAAATGCACGACGACCGGCACTTTCATCGCGATCGCGATGTGCATCGCCGTCGTGTCGCCCGACACGACAAGATCACATCTCTTCACTATCGCGGCGAAACGGCGTATCGAGCCCGAACCTGTGTTGATGACGGGCCTCGAACCCATTTCTTCTATCTGGCGGTTGCGCTCGATCTCATCGTCGCCGCCGAGCAGAAGCACCGTCGCGCCGAATTCGTCATGGAAGCGACGCACAAGCTCGACATACGTCATGATCGGAAGTTTTTTTCCGGCGAAACGGCGGCCGGCGCCGGTGTTCAGGCCTATCATGGGCCCGGGCGGATTTTTCAGATCAATACCTTTTTCGGCGAGCAACCGGTCTGCCGCGATCTGCGATTCCCGGTCGAGCGAAAAAAGATAATCTTCGCCGGCGAACGAAAGTCCGAGCTGTTCAAAGCTGATCTGCTGGTAGGATTTTTGGTTCAGGCGGAATTTCAGTTCGTCGTCGATGCCGAGCCGGTACGCGTAGTCGCTTAAACGATCCGCAGCCGCAAGACGTCCGGCCAAGTCGCGCGCGAATCCCATTTTTTTCACCGCGTTCGCGGCGGCCAGGCACTCGAGCGCCTCAGGCTCTTTGTCGAGGTTGATGGCCAGGTCGAATTTTTCTTTTTTCAACAACGAGAGCGTCGGCTTCGAGTAAACCAGCAGGCGGTCGATCGGCCCGATACCGGAAAGGATATCCGCGTGCGCCGCGTCGACGACCCAGGTGATCTCGCAACCCGGGCGCTTCTTCTTCAACGCGGTCAAAAGCGGCGTCGTGCGCAGGACGTCCCCGAGCGCGCCGAGCTTGACCATAAGGACCTTGAACGGCGCGCTTTTCAAGCTTTCCCGCCGTTGGACGCCGCCCGACCGGTCGTTATGTTGCGCGTCAGCTCCCAGTACTTGGCCCAGTTGATGAAATGCACCCAGGCGAAAAGCACCGAGAAGATGAGTCCGTAAATGCCGTCGAGGAACCCTTTTTTACGGAAATAGAATTTGAAGAAGCGCTTCAAGGGCTTCCGTTTCATTTCGTAGCTGACCTTGTGGTCCGGATGCGTGCCTTTTTCTTCCAGCACGGCCTGCGCTTCGCGTGACGAATAGCCGTTGTGGCGGTTCACGAACTGCGAAATGGAAGTGAAGGGATAGTGTTCGACCGGAGCCTCGATCCTGCCGACCTTGCCGTCGACGACCAGCGACTCGTGGATCACGCCGTCGTAATGCGCCTTGCCGCGGCGGAAAAAATGCAGGCTGTAGTGGTACCAGCCTCCGTGGCGCATCCAATGGCCGAGGAAGAAATTTTTCTTGCGGAACTCGAACGCATCGTACCGCGTCCCCTTCTCGAGGATCGCGAGCACCGCGTCGCGGAACTCAGGGGTCGCGCGTTCGTCCGGGTCCACGTGAAAGCACCAGTCCGAAGTCGCTTTTTCGTTGCCGAGGTTCCTCTCCGTGCAGAAACGGTAGCCGTCCCAGCGGTTCTGGTACACTTTGGCGCCGTAGCGGCGGCAGATATCGACGGTCGCGTCGGTGCTGAAGCCGTCGATGACGACGATCTCGTCGACCCATCCGGCCACGCTCTTTAGCGTGCCTTCAACAAGGTCGGCGCCGTTCTTGGTCATGATCACTGCGCTGACAGTCTGGCGGTTTTTGGGGGTTTGCGCGGCCGGCGGCTCGGCGACGCGCGCGTTAGGCGTCGTGAGCGGCATTTTTTTTCATTTCCCAGTACTTGGCGAACGAGAGGAACTGGTACATGCCTGAATTGACGGCCAGAAAAAGCCCGATCACGCCGTCGCGATAGCCCTGCTTCGAAAAATAAGCACGCCAGAAGCGGTCGATGGTCTTGCGGACCGTCGTGAACACGCCGATCTTCCTCTTTTCGCGGAACCATTTCCGCGCCTCGAGATCGGTCTGCCGGTCGAGTTTCGCGATCGCGTCGGTGAAATTGCGGTACGTGTAATGGATGATATCGCTCTTGAGCGCGCCGCGCGGGTCCGGCATGTAGGCCTGCGGATGGACCTCCGCATGTTCGTCGTATTTGAACTTGTCTTTGCGGAAAAGCCTCAGCTGCGCCGAGGGGTACATGCCGCCGTAGCGCACCCAGGTCGAGGCCATGAAATTTTTACGCGGGATCGTGTAGCCGTTGCACAATTCCTTCGTTTTTCCGCCGGAGGCGGATCCGCCTTCGGCGGACAGCAGGTCGGTGATCTCGTTCTGCAGCTCGGGCGTCACGCGCTCGTCGGCGTCGAGGCTGAGCACCCATTCATTGGAGGCCAGGCTGTAAGCGTAATTGCGGTGCTTTCCTTCGATGTCCATGCGGCGGCGCTCGACCTTCGTCGCGTACCTTTGGGCGATATCGACCGTTTCATCGGTCGAAAAGTCGTCCAACACGATGATATCGGACGCCCAGGCGACGCTTTTCAGGCAGTCTTCGAGGCGTGTGGCTTCATTTTTCGTGATGATCACGACGGAAAGAGGCGTTTTATTCATAGTCGTTTATCTTATAGGATTTCGCGGATCGGCTCAATCACTTTATCGACGGGAATGGCGGCCAGGCACTCGCGCGAATGCCGGCACGGAGGAAAATGAAAGTCCGCATAACAGGGACGGCAGGGCACCGGAATCGTGACCACGCGACGTACGGCCGTGCCGCCGTAAGGGCCGTAGACGCGTTCGTCGACCGGACCGAAAATCGAAACCGTTTTGACGCCGAGCGCGTTGGCCATGTGCAGGAGGCCGCCGTCGTTGCAGACGAGCAGCTCCGATTTTTTTAGCAGCGCGCAGACACGCGCCAGCGGCAGGCCCGCCCATATCTCGGCGCCCGACGTGTGGAGCAGCGCTTTCACGCGTTCGAGCAGCTCGAGCTCCTCGCCGTCGCCCAACAGCACGATCTTGATCCCCGGGCGCATCGCCGCCACGCGGTCGCAGACTTCCGCGAATTTTTCGGGTTCCCACTGCTTGTATACCGCGTCCCTACCCCAACTCTTCCCTCCTCCAGGCGCCACGGCCAGGATTCCGGCCGTCGCGTCAATGCCGAGTTCCATCTCCGGCACGCGGAAACGGATCTTCTGGGGCATGCGGTCGTCCGGGAGCACGCCCGCCTCTTTCAGAAACTCGAGTTGCCGCTGCGCGACGGGCAGGCCTTTGTAGGCGCTGATCGTTTTCTTGCGGGTCAGGAAAACACCCCGGTTCTTGTAGTCTAATCCAGCGCGATCGCGGATGCCGGCCAGCATCGCCGCGAACGCGAATTCGCGGCCCAGCGAAAAGTCGATAAAAAGGTCGTACTCCTCGTTGCGCACGCCTTTGATCATTTTCCAGAGCCGCTTCAAGAACCTCAGCGGTGATTTTTTCAAAAGCGCCCTCAGTTCGTCGCGGTTGAACACGTGCAGGCAGTCCACTCCCGGGCAAAGCACCAGCAGGTCTTTCGTCCGCTCGTTGCAGACAAACCCGATGAACGCCTCCGGGTGCACCTCGCGTATTTTTTCCGCAGACGCCAGCGTAAAAACAACGTCGCCGATGCCGAACGGGTTTGCGATCAGGACCTTGATCTTTTTCATCTCGCGAGCACCCTTTCCAACGCGGCGAACGCTTCGTCGACGGTGATCTCCGACACGGATTTTTCGAGCACTTCGCTTTTGCCGTCGCGGGGGCCCCAGCGCGCGGGGTTGCAGCCAGGCAGGTCCTTCGCAAAAAAAATGACGGCCGGCGTCCCCTGCATCCACGCGATGTGCGCGGGGCCGCTGTCAGACGAAACGATCGCCTTGACCCTCGAATGGCCGAGAAGCGCCGCCAGTTCGTTCAGGCTGAATACGCCTGTCGCGTCGACGACCGGCAGCCGCGCCTTTCGCGCAACGACGGCGCCGGTCTCGTATTCTTCGGAGCCTCCCACGAGCACGACGCGCGGGCCGCCTTCGGCCTGGATGCGGTCCGAAAGCTCCGAAAAGCGTTCGGCCGGCCAGCGCTTTTTGGGGTTCGTCGTGCCGACGTGCATCACGACGACGGCCTCGTGCGGCGCGTTGCGGAAAAGAAAGTCTTCGGCCTTCGCTTTGGCGTCTTCGCGTACGGCCAGCGGCATCGCGCCGTCCCACTCGCGGTCCGAAACGAGACGGACGAGGCCGAGATTGGAATCGATCTCATGCCGCTTGTCCGCGCCCTTGTCGTCCTTAAGCGAATGGTTCAGCAGGAACCCCCATTTGCGCCGCCAGCCGGCCCGGTGAGGAATGCCGGCAAAAAAAACGGCGCGATGGAAAAATTTGTCGGACGTCGAGACCACGGCGAGCTGAAAGCGCGCGTCCTTTATCTTCCGATAAAGATCGCGCCGCGCGCCGGCGTCCTCTTTGAGCGACGCCGCGCTCACGGCCATGACTTCGTCCAGGTCCGGATGTCCCGTAAAAAGTTCGGCCACGGCCCCGTCGCAAAGCAGCGTGATCCAGGACTTCGGGTAAGTCTGCCGCAAAAGATGGAGCGCCGGCACGTTCATCAGCGTGTCTCCGATCTTGTCGGTGCGTATAAAAAGCACGCGCTCCACGTTCGGGATCTTTTTCATGCCGCGGCCCTCTTTCTCGCGAGCCCGGCCGCGGCCCAACCCATGCCGAGGCAGAGCCAAAGGTTGCTGACGAGCAGCAGCGAATGCAGGTTCGTGTCCATCGCGCTGTGGATCAGGAACGCCAGCACGCCGAAGATGATGCCGGATGCGGCCGCGTCGAGGCGGCGGTCCGTGCTCTTAAGAAAAACGGGCGCGACCGAGACCATGAAATAACCGAGCACGGCCAGGAACGAAAAGAGCCCCACGATGCCCGTCTCGGCGGCCATCTGCACGTAACCGTTGTGAACATACTCCATGTCGGTGCGGTAGACCTTGGACTTGAAAAACGGCGCGTTGGCCGAATACGTGTTGATGCCGAGGCCGAACCAGGGACTTTTTTCGAGCATCGTCAGCGATTCGTCCATCAGATGCATGCGCGCGGCGACGGAACCGCTGCGGAAATCGAGCATCGAGCGGAAGCGCTCTTTCAGCAGCGGCGGAGAAAAAAGCACCACGGCCGCGAGAGCGGCGGCGCCGGCCGCGAGAAGAAATATTTTCTTCTTAAGAAGCGCGAACGCGAAAAAAGCGGCTGCGATGCTGGCCCAGGCGCCGCGCGAATACGTCCACAGCAGGCACAGCGAAAGCGATGCGAACCCGGCCACGCAGAAAAGGGCCTCCTTGAGCGACAGCCTCAGCTTAGGCAGCGCGGCCAGGACGCCGATGAAGAAAAAGAGCGCGAGCGTGATGTAGGCCGAAAAATCGTTGGCCTGATTGAACGCTGCCGTCACGCGGCCGCTCTCGGCGGTGAAGTTCGTCATCGTCCTGCCGCGCAGCAGGTCGGCGCTGTACCACACCTGATAAAAACCGTCCAGCGCGATGATGAACGCCACGGCGAGATACCATTGGAACGCCTTCAGGAATTTGTCCTCGGTATCGAGCGCGTAGATCACGGACACGCAGAGAGCGCACGAACGGAAGACCCTGAGCAGCCCTTTCAGCGAATCGGCCATGTAGTGCGATTGCGTCAGCGAGAGCGCGTTCGCGGCGAAATAGACGGCCAGAAAGAGCATCCACCGCCCTTTCAGTGCGGGTGTCCCTCGGTCCGTCGCCATCGCGGCGAGCGAAACCAGGACGAATGCCACCGAAGTAATCTCGTAAAGGGATATCGAGAACGTGATCGTGAATATCGAGGCCAGCAGCAGCCAGAACGCGAGAATTTTAAGTTTGTCAGTAAGCATTGCGCCGCGCGAACATCGTGAGAAAGAGTATTTTGAAATCCAGAAATAGCGACCAGTTCTCGATGTAATAAAGGTCGTATTTCGTGCGCTCTTCGATCGACGTGTCGCCGCGCAGGCCGTTGACCTGAGCCCAGCCGGTGATGCCCGAGCGGATCGAATGACGCGCCATGTAGCGCGGGATGTCCTCCTTGAACTGGCTCACGAAATGCGGGCGCTCCGGGCGCGGTCCCACCAGGCTCATGTCGCCGACGAACACGTTCCAGAGTTGCGGAAGCTCGTCGAGATTGTTTTCGCGCAAAAGCGTTCCGATCTTCGTGCGCCGCGGGTCGTTTTTCTTGGCCCAGACGGGCCCCGATCCTTTTTCAGCATTCACACTCATCGTGCGGAACTTGTAGAGAGGAAAATGACTGCCGTCACCTCCGATCCTCTCCTGGCGGTAGAAAACGGGCCCCTGCGAGCTTTTTTTGACCGCCAGCGCGATCAACAGCAGCGCCGGCGACAGCACGACCAGCGCCATCCCGGAAAGAACGAAATCCAGGGACCGCTTCAGGAGCCGGTTTTCCCAGTTCGACAGCGGAGAGTCCGTGAACGAAACGATCGAGATGCCGCCCGCATAGGACACGCTCATCTTCGCCGAGATCAGGTCGTACATATCTGCGATGCGCTGGAAATGCACCATTTCTTTTTCGCAGAACGAGATGATCTGCAGCGCCAGGTCGGAAGAAATGTTCTGCGAGGCCAACACGACTTCGTGTATCTGACGATGGTCCTTCAGCACGGCGGCCAGCGCGCCGGGCTTTCCGAACACGGGCAGGTTCTCGAACTTGGAGTTGACCGGTCTTCTTTCGTCCAGAAATCCCACCACCTTGCGCCCGTAGCGGAGATTTTTGCGGTAAAAATGCAGCAGCTTCGCGGCGCTCTCTTCGCAGCCGATCATCAGCACGTTGCTGAAGCTTTTACGTTTCTTGTCGACGGCCATCACCGTCGTTTCAAGCAGGAAACGGGCCGCGATGACGCCCAGGCACAGGAAAAAAGCCACGGAGATCAGGAATGTGCGTGAAAATGAGAAATCGCGCACGAAGAAGGACGCGGCCGTCAGCAGGATCACCGCGGAAAAAACGGACTTGAAAATGCGGAAAATTTCCTCGCCGAACGTGAAAAACCGGCGGCCTCCGTAGAGCGCGTTGGCCCTCAAGAAAAATACGGACGTGATCACGGTGATGTGGAAGATGTTATAATAAACGGGATAGTCCTGACTCGAGAGCGTCGCCGGAAAGAGGCCGCTGAGAAATCGGACCCAGAATACCGCGAGCAGCACCAGATAGATGGCGGCGACATCGGCCAGAAGCTGCACGAACGGCAGAAAGGAATCCCTCTGCCGCTTGTAGCGCGCCGTTCTTTTTTTGAGGATCATCGCCCGCCTCTCTTTTCGCCGACCGCCCGGCGCAGCATTGCTTCCATCTCGTGCTTGAAACGTTCACGCGCGAACCCGAGCGCGTTCTTCCTCGCCTCGCCGTCATCGAAGTTCATCGACTCAAAACGTGCGAGCGCCTCCGAAAGTGATCGCGCCGAAGGTTCGGGGAAAAAAATACCCGTCCGGCCCTCGACGACGGTCTCAAGCGCGCCGCCCTTGCCGTACGCGATGACCGGACAACCGCAGGCTTGCGCTTCAACCGGAACGATACCGAAATCTTCTTCGCCGGGAAAAACGAGCGCATTCGCGCGGCGGTAATGGTCCCTCAGCGAGGCCTCGGGCTGCCAGCCAAGAAATTTTACGTTCGCGGAG
>CAZCVC010000005.1:0-17284 GCA_964502045.1 uncultured Planctomycetia bacterium
TGGAAGCATTCATGAAAAACGGCTTCCTGACCGTCACGCACGCGACGGCCGGCGTGTACGGCGGCATGGCGGGCTTAAAAGGGATGTTCGACTTCACGAAGCCGGGCGTCGGCTTCGACTTAAACCTTTACGTCAATAACGCGGACCTGCACGCGCTGGCGCTGGCGATGCGCTTCGAAAAGAAGAAACTGGCCGGCACGCTTCTCTTACAGCTTTCGATGCGCGGCCTTTTCAACGCGCAGGAATCCTACGTCGGCAACGGCACGATCGCCGTCAAAAACGGCTGGATCATGGAAACGTCGCAGTTCAAGGCGATGGGCAACCTGCCTCTCGTGAAAGTCGAGGGGCTGGACCTCGTCGTGTTCCACGATCTTTCGTCGGTGTTCCAGATACATGACAAGAGGATCTGGTCGCAGAACATCCTGCTCTTGAGCGACACCGTGCATCTGGACCTCGAAGGCTCGATCGGATTCGACCAGGACCTGGACCTGCTGATGAACATCGAATACACGAACGCGGTCTTCCTCGGCGCGCAGGACGCCGGCGGCCTGGCGCCGATGATGGTGAACCAGGCTCAAGACCTCATTGCACAGTACCGCGTTTCAGGGACTTTGAAGGAGCCTCATTACGAAAAAGTGACGGCGCCGCTGACACAGGCGCTGGGACGCAAAATCGGGGACTTGCTGCAGGGACTTACTTCTTAGGACGCCTCAAATATTTCAGAATTACCCTCTTCGCCTTCCTCAAGGCCTTTCCGCGGTGACTGATCCCGTTCTTCTCGGCGCTCGACAACTCGGCGAACGTCTTCTTCATTCCGGCAGGCACGAACAGCGGGTCGTATCCGAAACCGTTGGCGCCGCGCGGCCCGGACGCGATACTGCCGCGGCACTCCCCCTTCACGGCCGCGATGAATTTCCCGTTGTCGTACAGCGCCATCGAAGAGACGAACTTTGCCTTCCTCGACTTTTTGGCGGAAAGAAGCGTCAGTACTTTGCGGTTGTTGTCCTCGTACGCGCAGCCGGGGCCCGCGAAGCGCGCCGAATAAACGCCGGGGCGGCCGTTCAGAGCGCGGACCATGAGGCCCGAATCATCGGCTAGCGCGAGCAATTTCGTGTGGCGGGAATAAAGGCGCGACTTGATGCGCGCATTGGCCTCGAACGTCCGGCCGCTCTCCACGGCTTCGCGGCAGCCCGGAAAATCGGCGAGCGTGAGCACGCGGATGCCCGAGCCCTTCAAAAGAGACTCGAGCTCGCGGCGCTTGTCCTTGTTTTTGGTGCCGAGCACGATGCGGCGGGGTGGCGGCTTGGATTTCATACGGCCAGTTTATTTCGGGGCGCGCCCCCGAGTCAAGCGTCCTGAGATGTTAATGTTTTATACGAGGGCCGGGCGAGAAAGATTTAAAATAGCCTCATCACACGGACACCGGCAACGTCACCGTGAACGTCGTTCCGCTTCCCGGGGCGCTTTGGATGCGGATATGCCCTTTGTGCCTTTCGGCGATCATCTTGCAGGTGTGAAGACCGATTCCCGATCCTTCGTATTCGCTGGAGCCATGAAGGCGCTCAAACGGTTTAAAGAGCCGGTTGAGCTGGTCCTCCGGGATCCCGATCCCATTGTCCGCGACGGTGATCTCGACAAAACCGTTCCCCGGGTTCTGTGAATCGACATTGACCTGGGGGACGGTCCCCGCCCGCTGGAATTTGATTGCGTTGCCCACTAGATTTAAAAAAAGCTGATACATCTGCACGGGATCGGCTTGGATCGTCGGGAGTTTGCCGATACGGACCTCGGCGCCTTTTTGAGCGATGTTTATTTGAAGGTCCTCTACCGCGGCGGCGGCGGTTTTTTCAAGATCAACGCTTTCAAAGGCCTCCTTCCCTGATGACACCTTTGATAAAACGAGGATTTTCTGGATCAAGTTCCGCATCCGGTGAGCCGAGCTTTCTATCCGCGCCAGGTAAAGACGGGCATTGTCATCCAGGCCCTGCGGAACCTTTTGCTTGAGAAGCTCACAAAAGTTGATAATTCTTATCAGCGGCGCCTGCAGATCATGCGAAGCGCTCCCGGCGAAATTCTCAAGCTCTGTTTTGGTCTGTTGCAGCAGCGCGACCTCCGTCGAAAGTTTTTTTCTCTCCCGGTCATAGGCGGTGACATCCTGCCACACGCCCACAAAATGAGTTATCTCCCCGTCTTCTTTTTGTACGGGTGAAATAGAGATAAACTCCATGTACACTTCGCCGTTTTTGCGTTTGTTGGCTAGTTCACCCGCCCAAGTTTTTCCTTTAAGGACGGTGTCCCACAGCTCTTTGTAAACCTCGGGCCGCGTCAGGCCTGATTTCATAACCTTCGGGTTTTTTCCAACGATCTCCTGCGGAGAATACCCGGTGAGCTCCACGAACCGGGAATTGACGTACTCGATGTTTCCCTGGCGGTCCGTGATCATAAAAGCGGCCCCGCACCGCTCCACCACCGCCGCGATGCCCCCCACCTGTCTTAACCGCTCAAAAACTTTTTCACTCATTTTAATCACCTCTTAAAGGGCCGGGCCTGTCCCCTGGTTTATTCAAAACACGAAAAATATGAATACGAATACGGGACGGCGTCCGCGGGGGACTGTATCTGTAGTGTATCCGGAGCCGCTTTTTAAATTCCTAAAGGTGAGCTTCCCCATTGTAAACAAATGACTTGGCTTACCGTACACCCCAGATTTTATGCATCTGCGGGATCACGCGGACGTCGAAGAGGTGTTTTTTGGCTTCGGCGAAGAAACTGGTTTCGATGAGCTTCAGCGCTTCCATGTTGATGCCGAAAGGCTCGCTGACGGGCTGGAATATGAACGGGATGCGGCCGCTGACGCTTTTGACGAGGTAGGCGCAGGCGCGGATATCCTCGAACGTCGTGGACGGAGTCACGACGACCTTCACGAAGAGCTCTTTTTCGAGCGCGATCTTCAGGAATTCCCAGTGCTCGCGGCCGTATTCCTTGTCGCCGGTGCTCGAGGTCGGTTTCAAGTCCATCGCCACCACATCGACCCAGCGGATCACGTCGCGCAGTTGGGCAGGCAGCGTGCCGTTGGTCTCCAGGTAGGTCTTCACGCCCATCTCTTTTAAGTGCGGCAAAAGGTTGGCGAGGAACGGCGCGTAGAACAGCGGCTCGCCGCCGGTCAGCGACACCGAATGGTGCGCGCCCTTCTCTTTTTCGAAACGCTGGATCTCAGCGAGCACGCGTTCAAGCGTCAGCGTCGAGAACTTCCCCTCCTTCATCTTTTCGAGCTCGTCGCAGTAGCCGCAGTGCATGTTGCAGCGGCCGAAGCGCACGAAGACTTGCTTCACACCCAGGTACGGCCCCTCGCCCTGGATGGAGGAAAATATTTCGCTGATCTCCGTTTCTGTCGTGCGGTCGGTGATCTTCGGCTTCATGGTCATGCTTAAAATTCCACGTTTTTTAAGTCCGGCGGCGCGTAGCTGGCGCAGGCGTCCGGTGTTTCCCAGACCGTCACTTTTGTGATGCGCGCCGTGAGAGACTTGACCTGGGCGGACAACTCCTCACAGATCACGCGCGCGATGTTTTCGGTGGACGGATTCAATTTGTTGTCCTTAAAGCGCGGGTGTTCGTTGATCGACGTGTGCTGAAGCTTCGCGAGAACGGATTTCAGGGCGGGCTTCAGCATCTCGAAATCCATGACCACGCCCATCGGATCCAAAAGCTGCGCCTGCGCGGTGACGGCGACTTTCCAGTTGTGGCCGTGGCGTTGTTCCCAGCTGCCGTCGTACAGCTTGAGAAAATGCGCGGCCGAAAATTCGTCCTCGACGACGATCTCGAACACGGCTACCGCTGTCCCCACTTTTCGCCCGCCAGAGGCGGGTCCGCCACAGGCGGAAAGTAGTCGCCGACCTTCGCGACCGAGTGTATCGGCTGTCCGAGAAAACGCTCCCCGAGCGCGCGGAAAGGTTCGGGCTCGTCGGAGACGTAAAAACGCGTCTGCGAGGCGCGCTTTTTTCGTGGCGCCGAGAGTTTCATGTCGACGAGCATCTTCTTGGCCTCTTTGGCCGTTTCTTCGGCCGAATTCACAAGGTGTACGCCCTTGCCCATCGTTTTCTGCACGGTCTTCACGAGAAGCGGATAGTGCGTGCAGCCGAGGATCAGCGTGTCGATGCCGAAGGACTTGAGCCCCTCGAGATAGATGCGCGCGACTTTTTTCACGATGTCGCCTTCGAGCCAGCCCTCCTCAACGAACGGCACGAAAAGCGGGCAGGCGCCGCTGTACACTTTGACTTTCGGGTCCAGGCGCTTCAGCGAGGCCTCGTAGGCGCCGCTGTTGATGGTCGCCTTCGTGCCGATCACGCCGATGCGTCCGTTTTTCGTGCGCGCCAGCGCGGCGCGCGCGCCCGGTTCGATCACGCCGATGATCGGCATGGAAAAATGGTCTTTCATCGCGTCGAGCGAGAGCGACGAGGCCGTGTTGCAGGCCACGATCACCATTTTCACGTCGAAATTGCGAAGGAACTTCACGTTTTCGAGCGAAAAACGCGTGATCGTCTCCTTGGACTTCGTGCCGTAGGGCACGTGCGCGGTGTCTCCGAAATAAACGATGTCCTCGGCAGGCAGGTCGCGGTACACTTCCTTCAGCACTGTGAGGCCGCCGATGCCCGAATCAAAAATACCTACCGGGGCCTCGGATTCCATTTCTATCTTTTCCATGTCAGGCAGAAGCTCCTGGGGAACGCTCGTATTCCCGTTTGAATTTCAATATCCCATCGACGATCGCGGCGGCCATGCGTCGGCGGTAGCGCTCGCTGCGCAGCTTGCTTTCGTCCGAGCGGTTCGAGAGGTACGCGAGCTCGACGAGCACGGCCGGGCATTCGGTCCACTTGAGGACGTAAAAATTGGCGGTGCGCAGCCGCTTGGCGCCGATCGGCACCGAGTGCTGCGCCATGTCTCCGATGCTGCCGGCAAGGTGCAGCGCGTCACGGCGATTCTCGGCGTCCTTCAGGTCCCACAATGCGGCCTTGAGATACGAGTCGCTTTCGCGGATCGCCTCGGTGCGCGTGACACCCGACAGGCTTTCGGCGCGGCGCACCGCTTCAGCATGATCGGTGGACGGGTCCGATAAATAATAAATTTCAAAGCCTTTCAGCGAGCGCGATTCGGAAGCGTTCGCGTGAATACTCACGAACAGGTCGGCGCGCTTCTCGTTGGCCACTTGGGTTCGCACCGGAAGCGGCACGAACGTGTCGCGGTCACGCGTCAGGATCACGCTGACGCCCGTGCCGACGAGTCCGTCGCGCACGCGGCGCGCGAATTCGAGGTTCACGTCTTTTTCGAGAAGTCCCCCGGGGCTCACGGCGCCGTTGTCCCTGCCTCCGTGTCCGGCATCGACGACGATGGTCTGTATCATCGGACGCGGCATCAAAGGCAAAGCTATCGCGGCGGGCGCCGCCGGCGACGCCGCTCCGAGCCAGCCGAAAAGCATCATCACGATCATCAAGGTTTCACCTATTTAAAGCCTTTCAAAACCTCATTTTATACCATATTTTGCCGGCTGTGTGTATAATGTTGCCATGCGTTACGATCCTTTCCAGTTGAAAGCCATCGAGGCCATCGATGCCGGCAAATCCGTGCTGGTTTCGGCCCCCACCGGCGCCGGAAAAACAGCCATCGCCGAGTATGCCATCGACAAGGCGCTGTCCCGCGGCGAGCGCGTCATTTACACGGCGCCCATCAAGGCCCTTTCCAACCAGAAATACCGCGATTTCTCGCTGAAATACCCCGACCGCGTGGGCCTTTTGACCGGTGACGTGTCGCTCAACCCCGACTCGCCCATCGTCATCATGACCACCGAGATCTATCGCAACCAGCTTTTCGAGGACCCGGAGCGCCTGAAGACGACGTCCTGGGTCATCTTCGACGAAGTCCACTACCTCGACGACCCCGAACGCGGCACGGTCTGGGAAGAGGCCATCATGTTTTCGCCTGAGAAAGTCAGGCTCGTGGCGCTTTCCGCGACGGCGCCGAACATCGATGAATTGGCCACCTGGATCCGCGGGATCCTCAATCACGAGATCGAGGTCATCGTCGAGCGCCACCGCCCCGTGCCGCTCGTCAATTTTTACCAGTGCCAGGGCGCCATCTACACGGATACGCACGCGCTGAAAAAAGACGGCTACATGAACCAGGAGATGTGGCCCTCGGGCTTCGGACGCGACAGCGGCCCGCGGCGCCGCGAGCGCTTCCGCCACGGCAACCACCACAAGTTCCTTCGCGCGAAGCCCAACCGCACCGACGAGCTGATACGCCATCTTTCCGAGAAGAAGCGCCTTCCCTGCCTCTATTTCGCGTTCGGCCGCAAACGGACCGAGGAGCTGGCCTGGGAGCACGAAAAATTCGACTTCCTGACGCCGCAGGAAAAGATCGATATCGAGGCGCTTTTCACGAAACTCTGCGAACGCTTCGAGCTCACGAATGAACCGAGTGCCATCGACATGAAACGGCTTGTGCTGCGCGGCATCGCGTTCCACCACGCGGGCCTCCTGCCGACGCTGAAAGAGGTCATCGAGCAGCTTTTCACATCCAAAATGATCAAACTCATATTCACGACGGAAACGTTCGCGATCGGCATCAACATGCCGGCCAAGACGGTGGCGTTCGACGAGATGCGGAAATTTTACGGCACGCACTTCGGTTTCCTGCGGACGCGCGACTATTTCCAGATGGCCGGGCGCGCCGGACGGCGCGGTATCGACGCCGAGGGCTATGTTTATTGCCGCGTGAACCCGCACCAGATTCCTTTTCCGTCGCTGCTGCGCATCGTTTACGGCAACCCCGAGCCCATCGACAGCCAGTTCAATTCATGCTACGCGACGCTCTTGAACCTTTATGACCAGTTCGGCTCGAAGCTCATGGATATCTATCCGCGTTCATTCCATTATTTCCAATCCAACCGGAAAGACCGCCTGAAGGGCGCGGCCGTCATCGAGAGGAAGCTGGTTTTCCTGAAAGATCTCGGACACATCCGCGGCGAAGGCCTCACGGAAAAAGGAAAATTTGCGTCTTGGATGTACGGCTACGAGATCCTGCTTTCGGAACTGCTGGAGGAAGGCTATCTGGAAACGCTCGACGAGGTGAAGCTTTCGGCGCTCCTATGCGCGCTCGTGTATGAGCCGAGAAAGAACGCGGAAGCCCGGAAACTTCCGCCGCACCTGGAAGAGGTCGAAAAACGCGCGCTCAAATGCCTGCGGCAGATCCATACTAGGGAGCACGCTCACAAGGTTTTCCCGCCGACGAAACTCCCCTATTTCAATCTCTCGCGGGCGCTAGAAGCGTGGATCGCCGGCTGCAAATTTCAGGATTTGGCGGAAATGACGGAAGTTGATGAGGGCGAGGTGATCCGCTACTTCCGCATGGTCGTGCAGCTTTTAAGGCAGCTGAAACAAGCCCCTCAGGTCACGGAACGTCTGCGCCAGACCGCGAAGAGCGCCGGAAGTAAGATCAACCGCGATCTGGTCGACGCGGAAAAACAGCTGAGGAATATGTAGGAAATTACTCCAGCAGCTGCTGGAGTTCGCCCGACTCGTACATCTCGCGCACGATGTCGGCCCCGCCCACGAGCTTGCCGTCGATGAACACCTGGGGAAATGTCGGCCACTGCGACCAGCCGGGAAGCGTCGCGCGGATGTCAGGGTTGGCCAGAATGTCGACCGAATGGAACGGGACGTTCATCGTCTTGAAAAGCTCCATCGTCGCGGCCGAAAATCCGCACATCGGCGCCTGCGGCGTGCCCTTCACGAACATCACGACCTTACCCGCCTTGATCTCCTTCTCTATCCTGTCGATGGTCGGATTATTGCTCATCTCGAAATCTCCTGTTTTGAGACCTTAGGCGGTCAAAACCTTGGTTTTTATCTGCACCGCGTGGATGCGATTGTCCATTTCCTTCTGCAAGGCCGCGAACACCATCTTGTGCTGGTCCATCCGGCTCTTTCCGGCGAACGCCGGCGACTCAACAGTGATCTCGAAATGGTCGCCTGTGCCCATCATGTCGCTGACGGCCGCGCGGGAACCGGGCAGCGCCTCGAGGATCATTTTTTCGATTTCCTGCGTCGTGATCATATTCTTCCCTTCGTTGTCCGATTATTGTACACCGAATCTGTTTTGCGGGCCCTAATTTTGTTATACTGACACCATGAAAAAAACCTTTTACGTGCTAGCCCTGTGCCTTGCGTTCCTCTGCCCCCTCCGGGCCGAAGATGCCGGGCCTGCGGAAAATCCGGGCCTGCTGAAAAGCCTCCAGGCCAACCGCTCTCTGCTGCTCAAATACCAGAACGAGTACGTGCAGCTGAAGGGCTCGCTGGGGCCCAACCCTGCCGAATCCGACAACCGCCGCCTGAAAGACCTCGAAGACAAGATCCGCGTGCTCGAAGAGGATTCCGAGGAGCTTCAGTCCTTTTTACCTCTGAACCGCCAGGCCGAGGCGTTCGTCACGGACCTGATGACGAAGAAGGCGCGCGGCGAACGCGTCAAGCAATTGCATTCGGCGACGGACCTGCTGCAGGAGGCCGAGCTGAAACACGCGATGCCGGCGACCTCGCCGCAGGCCGAAGACGCTACGCTCATGCACGAACGCGCGCTCAAATACGTGACCGAGGGCCGCTTTCGCGACGCGGTGAGGCTTTACGAGGAGATCGTGATGAAGAATCCGGAGGACGACGAGGCCTATCTGATCATGGGCCACACGTACCTGCTGATGGGCCAGTACCAGAAGTCCGAGCGCGCGTTCGCGAACGCCGTGCACATCGATCCGGCAAATATCGGGGAGATCGTGCCGTTCTACGAAAATACGGTGCTCCAGAACCCGGACAGCGACTCGGGTTACGCGAACCTCGGCTACGCGTACCTGATAATAGGCGACGCGATGCGGGCGAAAAACTCGTTCGCCGAATCGCTGCGCATCAACCCCGAAAACGCGTCCGCGCAAAACGGCCTCATGTATCTCGAGCGGCTGATGGCTCAGTAATCGCCGGTGCTCCGGCGGGAAGCCTTCTTTTCCGAATGTTTCTTTTTGGAGTCCAGCATCTTATTTTTGGCGCGGCGTGAACGGCGCCTTTTCTGCCGGCGGATTTTTTCCACGGCGCTGCGGTGCGCGCTGGCCGCACCCATCACCCTATCCTCTATCTTCTGCACGAGCATCCGTTTGGCGAGATAGCGGTTCAGTGCCTGCGAGCGCTCCTGCTGGCATTTGACCTCCAGGCCCGTCGGCAGGTGCCTCAGGAAAACGCAGGTAGAGACCTTATTGACGTTCTGGCCCCCCGCCCCTCCGGCGCGGACGAAGCTCTCCTGAAAATCGGACTCTTTCAGGCCCAGCTTTTTTATTTTTTCCTGCAGCTCGATGTTTTTCTGTTCGGAGACGGGATAGATCAAGGCTTCTTCAGGCGTGCTTGTGGGCGGAGAAGACTTTCTTGCGGTAATAGCGCAGCTCGTCGATGGACTCGCGGATGTCGTCCAGAACGCGGTGCGTCTGCTTTTTTTCGCGCGGCATCTTGTAGTCGACCGGGTACCAGCGCGTCACGAGCTCCTTGATCGAGCTCACGTCGACGACGCGGTAATGCAGGTAGGCCTCGAGCTTCGGCATGTACTTGATCAGGAAGCGGCGGTCCTGCCAGATCGTGTTGCCGCAGAGCGGCGCCGTGCGCTTCTCGCAATGCTGTTTCACAAAATCCAGGACGATCTGCTCGGCCTTCTTCAGCCGGATCTTCGAGGCGCGGCATTCGGCCGTGAGCCCCGACTTCTTGTGGTGAAAACGGCTCCAGGCCTCCATGCCCTCGAGCACTTTGTCGCTGTGCTTGATCGCGATCACGGGGCTTTCGGCGATGACATTGAGCTCATTGTCCGTGATTATGGCGGCGATCTCGAGGATCACGCATTTTTTCGGGTCCAACCCGGTCATTTCCAGGTCGACCCAGGCGAGTTTGTCTTTTTTCGGCTTGGTCATGCCGCGGGTTTCCGGATTTTTGCCGCCTGGCGTTTCTGCCAGCGCTGTGAATATTCATTGATCGTGTCGACGAGCTCGCGCGTCGAGGGTTTCATCGCGACTTTGCCGTTCAGCAGGATGTCTTCAGAGGAAATGGGCTTGCCGTAATACGCCGCGTTGGCGCCGTTATCGGGCATGACCAGCGCGCCGTTCAACGCGACACCGGCAAAAAGACCGCGGCTGCGCGAATAGGAAAAGATCATGGATTTCAGGAAAAAATCCGTCGAAATTTCCGAGGCCGTGCCGGCCGGACCCACCGAGACCGCGAAGTCGCCGCCGAGCGTGAACTTGCTCGTGAGCAGGCTGTCGAGACCCTTGTCGTTCAGGATGAGCAGCACGAGATCGGTCGCCTGGATACCAATCTGCAGGCCGCCCGACGCGCCGGCGATCGTCGAAAACGCGAGTGGGCTCCACTCTCCCGTCTTTTTGTCGCGCTTCAGCACCACGCCTCGCCCGTAACGCCCCGCGATCAGAAACCCGCCGTTGATCACGAAAGGATAGATCGCGATGGCCTTGCATTTTGCCAGCAACTCTTCGGGAATGCTGTCGCCGGAGACCATCATCTGCTGCAGCACCTGGACGGATTGGCTGATGACGCGCTCCTGCTCGGGCGCGTCCGCGTAAGAAATCGCGGAAAGCTGGACGCAGAACACGAGCGTGCATACGGTTGTTTTAAAAAATACGGATCGATTATTCAATGACGGCTTTCTCGCTGAAAAAACGGAATGGGCCGGGCCCAATTAAACTTAAGGGGTTACGCCGCGTCCGGCGCAACCCCTTCGTTTACTTCCTCTTATGAATAAAATACTCTTATTGGGCGGAAATGTCTAGGTTAATTCAACGCTTTGCCCTGGAGATTCTTTGAAGGGGCTTTAGGACGCGTGCTGGGCCACTACCGCGTCGGCATCGGAAACGGTTTCTTTGGATGCGGAAGCGGCGTAACGGGTTTCTTCGACCTCGTTTTGGAAGAGACGCATGCCCGGCGAAATTATCGGAGCGGGCGCGTTGGCGCCCGAAAGCGGTGGCGCGCTCGGGAAACCGCCCGGACTCAGGATAAATGGTGGCTCGCGTTTTTGAACGAGCTCGATCTCCAGCGCCTGCCAGTCGTTCGAGTACGGATCGTGGTTGAACTCCACCATGACTTCGTCGCCGGCGGAGATGTCGCGCAGAGAATCGGCGCCTTCATAGCGGGTGTTGGGGCCCGTGTTGACCTTGATCTCTTCGACGTTGTTAGTGGGCTTATTGAGGTGAAAAAGTTTGAGGTAGCCAGCCGTCGTGTTGACGTCGGCTACCTTGCTCTTCAGGCGTCCCGTGTCCGCGTGCGCGGTGCCGGCGGCACAGAGCAATGCGGTCAAGATCACAACGGTCTGTTTTCTCATTCAGGTCTCCCGGGGGAAATTGGTGGAGGCGGAGAGATTCGAACTCTCGTCTCTAACACTGCAATCTCGAGCCTCTACATGCTTAGCTGATATTTTGATTTCCCCTATAAAGCTTGAGTCAGCACAATCTTCTAGGGTAAGCCCCCTGTCGTTCTCGTCCCCCTCGCCAGAGACACGCGCGAAGGACCAGCCCACTGCGGTCGTTCATCCCGTCTCGCAGGCGCAGACGGGTGAACGGTAGCCGATTTTAGGCGGCTAACGGTAAACGCATAGGCACCGCGAACGGCACCATCTGCATGGTTTTACCCATGTTGTTTTTAGCGTTTGATTTGTGTCAGGTGTTTAAAGAGGCCTCCCGACCACCTCTGCATGCGACTCCTAGATCCATTGCTAGATCGATACCTGTCGCCCCCTAACGAGGTATTATACCATACAAAAATGCCCTGGGGAGGGGGCCGGAAACGCCGTTCGGGTGGGATCAGTAAACGCCGAGGTCGCGCAGGCGCTCGTCCGAGATGCCGAAATGGTGCGCGATCTCGTGGCAGACGAGGTGGCGGAGCTCTTCGCGGATGTCGGCGCCGGTCTCGCGGCACTCGGCCTCGACCGGAAGCTGGAATATCGTGATCTTGTCCGGCAGTACCATCGAGTAACCCTCACCTCTCTGATCCTGCGACACACCCTGATAGAGCCCCATCGTCCGGCTGCGCGGACGGCCCGCCTGGACAACGACGTCGATGTTTTTGAGCTTGGCTTTGATTTCTTTGGGAAGGGATTTGAGCGCTTCGCGGACAAGCTTTTCAAAAGCTTCGCGCGTCATCGCCTCTTTTTTAAACCGGCAGGGCGGGCTGCTTCAGGAAATTAGGCTGTTCGATGATCTTGCGTATCATCTTAACCGTGTCCTCATGTCCGGCGTCTTCGGCGTGCATGAGTGCCGTTCGGCCGTCGTTGTCCATGGTATCGATGAAAGCGCCTGAAGAGCAAAGTTCTTTGACGATCGCCGTGTGTCCTTTGTCCGCCGCGAGAATGAGCGCCGTGCGGCCGTTGTCGTCGCGGGCATTGATGTCGGCTTTATACGCGAGAAGAATTTTGACGACGTCCAGGCGTCCGCTCCAGGAGGCCATGATGAGGGGTGTCCATCCGCCGTTTTGACGGTTGTCGACGAGAGCTCCTTTTTCGAGAAGCGCCTGCGCCATGGTTCCGTTGCCGCCGCCCGCCCCGTGATTGAGCGCCGTGCCGCCGGCATTATCGACTTCGTTCACGACCGCGCCGCGGGCCAGCAACGCTTTAACGACGCCCGCGTGGTTGCAGTCGGCCGCGTGCATGAGCGCCGTCACGCCGCCGGAGTCCTTGACGTCGAGCTCGGCGTTTTTATCCATCAGCGCCTGCACGATCGCATAGTGTCCGTTCCAAGCCGCCAGCGCCAGCGCCGTGCGTCCGCCGTTGTCGACGAGGTTGATCTCCGCGCCGTGGTCGAGAAGGATATCGACGATCTCTTTGCGGCCCGGTCCGGCCGCGCGCATGAGCGCCGTCCCCGCAAAGCGGTCACGCGTGTTCACGTCGGCGCCCTTGAGAATAAGCGCCAGGACTATCGTAGGCTCATTGGCCTCGATGGCTTTAAGAAGCTCGTTTTCGGGGTCATTTTCCGCCTGCGCCTGCGGCATGACCGCTAAAAGCGACAGCAGGCAACAAATGGTGATCCGGGAATAAGGAGATAGGGGCTTCATGGACTCAAATATACCCCACAGCCGGCGTTCTGGCAACAGCGGTGTTAGGGTTAAGGTTACGCGGCGGAGCCGACGGACTGGAGCTCGGCGCGTATCTGGGCGACAGCGTCGTTCAGGAGTTGTGAGATGGTCTTGAGCAGCACGCGGTGCTTCTCGCCCTGGCGGACGACCACGAGCACGGCCTTGCCGTAGATCCCGTAGATGGAATCACCCGCGGCCATTTTGACTTCGATGAGATAGCTCTTCGTCATATCCAGATCGCTGGCTTCGAAACTGGCGTCCTCGTGGTTCACGATGCCTATCGTCCGGCCTTCGTCGATGCCGCGCTGTCTCGAGAGGAAGCCGCGGATCTCGGCCACGGAGGCGAATGGCGTTGTCCCGTGGCGGTATATCACGTCGAATTTCTCTTTGAAAGCTTCATTGATGCCCAAGTCGATGGCGAGGTCGGGGTCGCCGGTGATAAAGATATCCTTCCTTCCGTTCGGCACGAAACCCTGCCGCTCCAGCATCTCATCGGTCCGGCGCTTGTCATTCAGATACTGAGTGATGCGCTCCTGCCGATTCTCGGGTGTGTTTGAGCCGCTGAACAGCGAATCCAGCGTCACGAGAAGCGGCGTTTCTTTGCGCTCCGCGACCTGGGCCGCTTCGTTTGCGAAGGATTCGTCGATTTTCTTCCTCGTGTCACGGATTACCGCCGCGAGGCCGCCTTCGACGCCGCCGATCCCGGCCAGCTGTTTGACGGCTGCCCCGGCGCGGCGTGCATCTTGATGAATGAAGGTATCGGCCAGGGCCTGTGAAATCAATTCCGCGGTTCCGGCGGGGCCCGCCTCGACGCTCAGACGGCGCCGGTCGATGATGAAGCTGAAACTTGCCGTCGCGGGCCCGGGCAGGAACTCCGCAAGATTTTCCACCGCCCGCCTCAGCGTTTCCAGCGATTGCGACAAAATTTCGGAGTCGGTGACTTCGAGGTCTTCGGTGATCTTGGTCAGGAAATCCAGCGCCAGTTTCCGTCTTTCCAGCGCCTGACGGCGAAAAGCGCGAATGTCCGAGGCAATGGCTGGCGCTCCGATAAGGCCTTGGGAGCCAAAGTTCAGGGCACTGCCTTCCAGCACGAGCGTGTCGATACCCGTCTGAGAAACCGCGGCGCTTGCCTCCCCTGTCTTTCCCTGTTGAAAAGTAAAACGCGCGACAACTTCCGCGTCGTTCCGCTTGGGCGCCTGAACGCGGATCGCCGATATCAATGCGGCTTTCTTTTCCTGATAAGCCTGCCGGTCGGATTCGAGGATGATAATTTTTACAGGAGGTATCTGGGCGCGCAACGCTGACGGCGAAATACCGGCTATCGGCGCTATGCCCGTGATCGAAGTCAGCGATTCAGCGACCGTCGTGGTCGGAATGGGTTCTTGTGCTGTCGCGGCAGGCACGGACGACTGGGATTCAAGGACAGAGTCTTTGGCCTGCTCTTCGGTCGACGTTATAGTTTCATCGGAGCGGCTATCGATGCTCTCGTCTTTTTTCGGTGCGGCCAGACGCGAGCCCTCGGGATTTTCAAATTTCTCGTCGAACGCCTCAACGGAAGGCACGTCAGCAATGTTCCTTTTCTTCGCATCTATCAGGATAAGCCTTATCATCGCGGCGTAAGGCACCTGAGCCGGCGCGAGGCTTCCCTCGATCACGGCGCGCGCCACATCAAAAGCGAATTGCTCTATCGTCGGGATGCGCAGCGACTGCGACAGAAGAGCTAGCAGCGAGTCGCTTATTTGACGCGGATAAGCGGCGACCTGGACGATGCTTGCGGGTTCTACGATGGTATGAACGATGATAGAAAGCGGGAGGAACGGGTTGCTTCCGGGATCCGGCGGCGCCGTGGCGACCCCTTCGGAATAATCCTTCAGGATCAGGGGGTCCGGAAACATTTTGTCCGTCATGTCAGGGCGCCGGATCTTAGGATTTTCCTCTTTGACCGGCTCGTTTCCATCGTCGCGATGGATTGCCGGGGCGATGTCAGCCGGCACGGCGCGAACACCGTCTTCCGGCACTATTTGCCGGATAAGTTGTCGAATAGCGAATTCCGCTCTGAAATCAAAGTCGCGGATGTCCTGCCCCCTCGCTCCGGGGATCAACACGAGGCCGTAGAAGATGGTTAGGACCGCCGGAAAGAACACCGCCCTCACCGAAAAGCTGAGAGCTTCTTTCAGGGTCCGCAAGAGATCGGTGCCCGCCAGCCGGCCGCCCGTTTTCTTCTCTTTCTCTTTCTCCTCCCCCTTTCCCTTCTCTTTCAAAAGCTGCTTGCGCCGTTCTTTCAAAGCTTCCACGGCGGTTTCTTTTTCGGTTGCCCGCACATCCAGCACTAGCGGCCTGGGAAGCGCCATGAAACGGTAGCCTTCATCGTTGAACCACATCAGATAATTCTCGAGCGGTCCCTGGCCGTCGTCTGCGAGGCGCCGGATCTGGCCGGCGATGATTTTTTTCTGGCCCTCCTCGTCGGCGACGTTCAGCGATTTTGTAAGGCTCAGTTTTTTGGCATTAGCGTATTTTCTGTAATAGGGAATCTGATCCTCGCCTTTCAGGAACGCCGCCCTCCAATTCTGAGGCGGGCCGTACGTCTGCCGGACGAAGTCCAGACGCTGATTCCTTGGCGCCGGGATCACAACACCCCCATGGATCAGCACTTCCTCATAGGCTTCCGGCACAATGATGGACAGCGGGTCCGTGTGCTGATATCTGAGCAATCTCCACGGCTCGCGTTCATCCCCGCTGGAAACACTATGCTCCAGCGCGGCCTGTGAACCCTGAATGACGAGAAGGTCTTTATGGCCGTTGAGCCTTCCTTCGCCGGACTGGTATTCAATGGGATTACGCCCCCAGCTCAACAATACGGGTTCGCCGGTTTCGGGGTCCGTGCCGAGTTTGCAATTTTCGACGGAATTGCGCTCTACAAAATCCAACTTGCCGGCCTTTGCGTCTTCCAGAAATTTTTTCTGAGCCTCGTAGACGTTCGGCGCCAGCGGCAGTTGGTAAGTCACCGGATAGCGCCGATGGTTGCGCATGAATTTCAGCATCTCTTCGTCGTGCAAAGTCCCCTTATTTCCGGACGCCTCGAAGTCATAGTATCTGACCGGGCGGTCATGCAGGCTGGTGTTCGGTTTGACGTTGCCGAGCCAATAACCACCCGCCGGATGGTGCCCTTTTTTGGTGACGACGAGCCCGTCCAAATAGAGCGCGTAAATGCCTTTGGAGGTGCGTACGTAGCCCTGTTTTAAGAATTTTTTCTGCTCTTCTTCGGTTAGGTACTCACTTTTTTTCATCTCGGCGGTGCCCGGCTCGTTGGAAACGGGTCCGAACGGCCCGATCAACGGCTTTAGTTCTTCAAACTGCTGGATGATCTCCCCTTTTGGAGTGGTGAGAAACGCGCGGCATTTAGGACCCAGCTTTTCGGGGTCTTTGTGCTGGCCTCCGGGAGGATTGTTCCGCGTCCAGATGTCGTATTTGATGCCGTATTTAGCGTGGTCCGCCTTGGAGAATTGAGCATTCTTGTGAGATACGCTGGTCATGAGCTGCGCCAGCATGCGGCGTATCGCGTAGTCCGCGCTTTCCCTGGCCTTAAGAGCCTCTTTTTCCTTCACTCTGATCTCCTGGTCCAGCTGCGCGATCTCTTCGTCGCCGATGCCCGCATGAAGTGTGGTCGACATGACGATGCCGGCGGTGCCGAATATGGCGGCCGCTTTGGCCGCGCTTTCCATCGAAGGGGCATGAATGTCATCTAAGGCGAGTCGCGCGCGCGTCCACAGGCCCCCAAAAAATCCGGCGAGACGCGCGCCATCGTCTTTCAGGTCCTTTTTGGCGTCATCGCGCTGCTGTTTCAGATCATTCACGGCCTTTTCCTTCAGCGCCGCGTCCTTTTCCGCGGTCAGCGGGGACGGCACCAGAAGATACGGAAATCCTTCGTCGTCGAACCATTGGATCTGAACCGTAGGCAGCCCTTTCGGTAGCGCCCCGGCAATTCTTTGCAGGTACAGCCCGATCAACGGCCTCTCGGACTTCGCCGCTTCGTTGAGGTCCTGCGTCAGTTCTTTTTTGCGGGTGTTGGCCTCGGGCATCCATTCCTGAGCGATCTTATTTCCGGGAACGATGACCGGCCGGTAGATCTGCGG
>CAZCVC010000006.1:0-6146 GCA_964502045.1 uncultured Planctomycetia bacterium
CTTTTTTCGGTCGTCGCGCTGGCCTGGATCACGCTGCGCAAGACCGAAGACCTGGCGGGGCTTTACCGTTCCAACCCGTACAACCTGTATTTCATGGCGTTCGCGGCGCTGATCGTCACGAACCTTCACCTGGTCTCGCAGCCGGACCCGCTGCGGTACAAGTCCGCGGCGACGCACCTTCTGGCGTTCATCTACTTCTACTTTTTTCTCGATTTTTTCCACAAGCACCGTCGGCTTAAAATGTCGGTGATGCTTACCATCGCCGTTTCGACAGTCGTGAGCCTCATCGCGATAGCGCAGTATCTGGTGCTGCAGTATAAGATAGACCTCGGGGCATTCCAGCGCGTGATCCTGCCGCCGCTTCTGCGCCAGCAGCAGCTGAAGGAATCCGCGCAGGCGCTGCTTTTTCTCGGCTACCGCAGCATGGGCACGTTCTTCCATCCGAACATGATGGGCATTTACGTGTCGCTGATATTCCCGGTCTGCCTGGCGACGGCGCTGACGGCCCAAAAGCGGGGTGAGAGACTTGCTCTCTTCGGGGCGCTTTTTCTGCTCTCGGCCGCCGCGTTCACGGCGGACTCGCGCGGGAGCTTCTTGAGCATTTTCGTTTCCTCGTCGCTGGTGCTCTGGTTTTTCTGGGACCGCGTGCCGAAGGCGCTTTTCGCGGCGTCCATCGTCGCCGTTGCAGGGCTCGCCGCCCTGCTGTATGCGAACAATCCGGCGTATTACCGCTTCGGGCAGCTCTTGTCGCACCGCGACGTGATCTGGTCGAACAGCTTCCGGCTGTTCTTAGAGCACCCTTTCGCCGGCTCGGGGATCGGCACGTTTTCGCAGAATTATTTTGCGCAGTTCAGCTTTCCCTCGACGAGCGACTTTTATTTCCATTTGACCGAAGTGCGGCTGATGGGCAGCATCGTGCCGCTCTCCGGATTCCACGCACACAACCTGTTCCTGCAGTACGGCGTCGAGATGGGCCTGTTCGCCGTCCTCTGGGTGTTCCTGTTCTTCGGCATCGCGTTCCATTATTTTTTTTCGTCGGGATGGCGCGTGCTGCGGAAGCTGCCGCCGTTCGAGCTCGGCGTCGCCGTCGGGGGCTCGGCCTGCATCGCGGGCAGCTTCGTCTTCAGTTTTTTTGAGGGGATGACGCTATTCTACGATTTTTCTATCGCGATGATGAACGTGCTCGTGCTTGCCGCCGTTTTCACGGCGCTGAGGGCCGCGCCGCCGGCGGACGGGGAGGATCAGGAAGGTTTCTTTTTGTAGGAGCGCGCCAAGAGGAGCAGGCCGGCGATGCCGAGGCAGTCGATCAACACGTCTTGCGCGCTGCCGCTGCGTCCGTGCACGGAAAGTTGGTGAACCTCGTCGGATATCGCATACAAGATCGCGGCTGCGGCGGGCAGCACGACGGAACAGAGAAAGCCCGGCGAGAACGTGTTTTCGAACGCGCGCTTGAGCAGCAGCGTCAGTACCAGGTACTCGCCGACGTGCGCAGTTTTTCTGAGGATGAAGTCATAGGACAGCCCCGTGTGCAGCGAAGGGATCGAGGAAAGGTGGTAGATCAGCGAGGCCCAGAGGACCACGGGAAGCCAGAGTTTGACCGCCTTCATCCGGCCTTGATCAGGCGGCTAGCTGCTTCGAGGCCCGGCTTGAGTCCCATTCCCAGCGCGCTTTCTCGAAATCGGCGCGGGCCTGATTCATTTTTTCCAGCGCGCCGTTCTTCGCGTAGGCTTCCCAAAGCGAGAGGTTGCGGACCAGCGACTCGTATCTCAGCTGAAGCACGCTGATCATCGGCGCGAGGCGCGCTTTGTCCTGGATCGCGGCAAGGCGGTCGTTTAAGTCCTGATTTTCGGCGTGCAATACCGCGGCCAGGATGCTGAAGTCGGTAACTTTTTTAAGTTCGGATACCAGCCCGAAGCGGGACAGCCCCCAGATGACCCATTTGCTCGGGTCCCAGTCGAACCAGCGGATGCCGTTGCGGTAATCGGTAGGGAAGCGGTGATGAAAACTGTGGAAGCCTTCGCCGTTGGTCAAAATCGCCGCGAACCAGTTGTCTCGGGCGCTGGCGCGGCCGTCGTAAGTGGCCTTGCCGAATGTGTGGCACACGGAATTGATGCAGAACGTGGCGTGATAAACGAACGTGAGCCGCAGGCACACGCCCAGGATGAAAGCGCCGAGCGCATGACCGGTCCACGCGCCTATCAGCACGGGAAGGATCACGCCGGAGCCGAAGCCCCAAGCGACGTAGTGGCGATGCTGATGCATCAGCATCTTGTTCTTCAAAAGGTCCCTCGAGTTCGTGTAGTCGGGCTGCTGCTGCCACATCGTCATCCAGCCCAGGTGGGCGTACCAAAAGCCTTTTTTGATGCTGTACGGGTCTTTGTCCGTGTCCACGTAGCGGTGATGGTCGCGATGGCCCGAGGCCCATGTCAGCGCCGACTGTTCGAACGCGGCGGCGCCGAAGAAAAGCGCGAGAAACTGCACGAAAGGGCCGGATTTGAACGTGCTGTGGGCGTAAAGGCGGTGATAGCCTACCGTGATGGCCAAGCCGGTGGCACCGACGTAAAAAAAGAAAAGTATCACTTCCGGCAGCGCAACGCCGTAACGGATCACATAAAGCGGTGTGCCGATGACCGCTACCAGCGTCGTGACGCTGAAGAAGATCAGGGTGGGCCAATTGATCTTATGGATCATTTTTGTGCCGGCGCTCATGGGAACATTCCTCTGGGCAAACCTAAACTGAGTGAAATTCAGTACGAGCAATTATACAGCAAAAAAACCGTTTCGTCAGGATTATTTCCGCGCATACACGCGTACATAATCGATCTCGTGGTGCTGCGGGAACACGGTTTTCTTCGTCGGGTTCCCGGGCCAGCTGCCGCCGACGGCCGTATTCAGGATGATGCGCATCGGGACCTGCGGCACGTCCTTCTTCACGGAAAATTTCAGGTCCCCGTCAACGTACCACCGGATCTCCGAACGTTCCCATTCGACCGCGAACACGTGGAATTTCTTCGTAAAATCGGGACCGACGAACGATTCCCCATGGCTGCGGTGGCCGGCGCGGCTTTCGAAGTGGACGTTGAAATAAACGCGGTCGGGCCGGTGGCCCAAGAGCTCCATGATGTCGATTTCGGGCGGCCAGGTGTTGTCGTCCGGCATCATCCAATGGGCGGGCCACAGGCCCTGGCCTTTCGGCAGTTTCGCGCGGATCTCCACGCGTCCGAATAGCAGCTTGAATTTATGGTGCGTTTCGACGAGGCCGGACGTAAATTCCCGTCCGCCCATCGCGCGCCGGCGGCTGCGCAGCGTCAGGAGGCCCTTGCCGACATAGACCTCGTCGGGGCTGTAGTACTGTTTCTCGTTGTTTTTCACAAGGGCCGCGTCTTCGGGGGTCCATTTCGTGACATCGAGCTCGGTACCGTTAAACTCGTCGTTCCAGACCATTTCCCAGCCGGGTTTTGCCGCGCTGGCGGGCATATCTCCGGCCAGCAAGAATGCGAGTAAAAAAAGGGCGATCGGGCGGGCCTTCGAGAGAGTGGTTTTCACTCTGAAAGTATACCTGAAATCACCTGGAATGAGCTAAAAATGACCGCTCTGAAATAGTTGTATTTTAGACGGGTATGAGGCATACTTAACCAACTTATTTTTTGCGCTAACTAACACCCCTATCTTGAGGTGAATTCTTGGGAAAGTTTTGTCCCGTTGTTAAAGTAATATCCATAGTCCTAGTGATAGTTTTGTCGGCTCAAGAGGCGGCTTTTGCGGCCCCGGAGATCGCAAAATTATCCGGGAACCGCAGCGAACAGCCCGACCTGGCCTGGGCGCGCTGCATCCTGCCCGCGATACCCGAATCGGTGGCTGCAATCGAGGACGCCTGGAATGCTGGCAGCGGCCGTACCGTGCTGCTCGTTCAGGATGCCCACACGAACAATTCCGCGCAGTTGAATGAGGCCGTTCTTTTGGACCTGCTCTACGCGCAGTCTAAAGACCTTTCCCGCCGCCTTTTCCTCGAAGCCGGAAACGGCGACGAATCCATTTCGTTTTTCCGGAAATATGCGACGCGCGAAAAAAGAGCGAGGGCCGCGAAAAGTCTTCTGCTGCAGGCGAAGCTGCAGGGAACCGAATACCTCGATCTCACCGGTGAACGTGAATTCACGCTTTACGGCGTCGAGGACATGGCGCTTTATGATAGGTCGGTGGAGCTTTACCGCCGCATTTCTGCCGACCGTGAAAGACTGAAAGACTACCTGGACCGAGTCGAAAACACGGCGGAGGCCTTGAAGCCGCTGGTGCTGAATCCATTCCTTCTGGCTTTCGACCGCGTGCACCAGAGATACTTGAAGCAGGAAATTTCAGCGACTGATTATTTTCAATCGCTGACCTCGCAGGCACAGCGCCTCAGGCTGCCTTTAAATTACCCGCATCTTAAACTCTTAACCAAACTGCGAGAGATGGAACAGCGCATTGATTTCAAACGCGCGGGTGAGGAGCAGGGGATGGCTTTCCTGGCTCTTCCGGACGAGGACCGCCTTGAAATGCAGGAGTTTTTGAAAACGCCTTCGAAGCTGAGCCGGAAAAACGACACCGCCTACTTCCGCCTGCTGAAAGACAAAGCAGCCGACCTCGGGCGATACCCGAACCTTTCGCTTTATCTGGATTACTTGAAAGAGTATGAATCGCTGAATTCGAAGGCGCTGCTGGAGGAGCAGAGATCGCTGGAAGAGGAAATTTTCGTCGCGCTGACCGTGAACGTAGACGAAAGCGCGCTTCTGTCGGCTGCTCGCCGCGCGCATGCGCTCGAGAAGCTGCTTTATCTCCGTTTCACGCCCGAAGAATACGAAACGTACCGTCGCGAAGCCGGCGCCCACGGCATCCGTGAGTTGACCGGCCTATTGAACAGAATGATCCTGGACCGCCGGACATCGTACGACAAGGCGCTTTTTCTCGAAGACGGCTACGACGAGGCTATCCGTGCCTGCGAAGAATTCTACGAATTGACGCTCAAAAGGGACGAAGCGTTTTTAGCGAACATGGAACGAGCCGACGACGGCGCCGCGGTGCGCGTGCTCATCACGGGCGGCTACCATACGCCGAATCTGAAAGCGCTGCTGCGCCGGCGCAACATTTCCTACGTTTCGCTTACACCGCAGGTTTTGCACGAGACCGACCTGAAGCGTTACGAAGAGATCCTGCTAGGGCAAAAATCGTTTTTCGGCGGAGTCGCGGGCGCCGCCGCCGCTTCGAACATGACACGCCGCCAGACGCTGACCCCTGCCGGCGCCTCGCGCATGGCCGCGATGCTCGAGTTGAACGCGTCCGAGACGAGTGAAGTGCTTGCCGTTGTCGGTTCAAGGCTAGCCGGTACGCCGCCTCCTCAGCGCGACAAAAAACTGACGGCCGTCGATCCAGCGACGCAGCTTATCACGCGCGGCGAAGAACGTATCCGTGCCGCGCTGATGCAGCAGGGAAGCGTCGACCTATTCATCCGCGAGCTTGAGCTGGCGCTCAAATCCAAGCTCCACCGTTTTGCGTTCTACGCGCAGCTGGACAAGCTCATCGCCGATACTCTCAACATCCCGACGCCCTTGGCGGCACGCTTGCACTGGAAGATCCAGACGGTCGACGATCTGATAAGAAACCGGACCATCGAGATCGGCAGGGGCGTGATGTATCGCGACATCATGAATTTCTACAAAGGCGACGAGTTCGGCATCGGCGATGTCTGGCTGCGCATGCGGAACATCGACCGCCGCAACATTTTGCTCGATTACAACATGCTCTCGAGGCAGCAATACGGCATGCAGCTGCGTGAGGAGGGAGATCTTTCCAACGACGACATGGACGACGGGATCGAAAAGATCCTGGGCGACCGCTCCGAGGGCTCGGTCCTCATCCAGAACGTCCGCGACATCACCGGCAACGCTTCGTTGACTGCGGACGATATCAAGGGGCAATTGCACGTGATGCGCGTGCAGGAAGGCCTGTTCCAGGGTGTCTTTCTGGTGCTCGTCCCGCTGGAGCACGAATTCGTGCCGTTCATCCTGATGCTGGCCAAGAATACGCATGATAAATCCCGCACCGTCGAAGAGGAGTTCCGCCGGCTCGAAACGTTCAAAGGCAAAGAGGCCATCGTGCAGGTGCTGCGC
>CAZCVC010000006.1:6156-15932 GCA_964502045.1 uncultured Planctomycetia bacterium
CGTGCCCGCAGCCACGGTCACGGCCGGCGACATCTCTTTCTATACAAGCCGTTTCTTGAACTTCCACGATGAAGTCATCCTGAACTTCACCGATGAAGCCGTTGCAGACCTGAGCCTCATCAGGGTCCGTTTCAATTCGAATTTTTTCTGGCACGGCCACGATTTCCTGGAGCAGGAGCGCGCGGACGAGCTGGCGGGCGCCATCTCGCTTTTCGTTTATTTTTCAGACCCGGAAAAAGGCAGCATGATCGACCGGTTCAACATAGGCGCCGGCGACGCGAACCATAACGAACAGTATATTCCCGATTCCACGGACCCGGCGCGTAAGCGCACTCACACGCTGATTGCCTATCGCGGCAGCCGGGAGACGGACGTTCCGGGCTTCATCTCGAGCCTCTTCAACCTGCGCTATTTGGCCGGCTTTTTCGAAAAAAATTCTCGCATCGACCCCAACACGGGGCAGGTGCTCTACGAAAAGCGGGAGGCCGGATGGATCCCCGACTTCATCATCGACGCGGTACTGAAGGCACTAAAAAAAGGCCTCATCGAAAAATACGGCGAAACGGAGGGTAGGATAAAAGCGAAAGACTGGCTCCAGCAGTACCTGAACGCGATTCGCCGCAGGCCCGAGCTCGAGCCGGTCACCGTATCCGCAAAGTGGCACTTATTCACTTCGTCGAAGAAACCCATTTTCACAAAAAATAGGATACAGCGTTTCATCCGCGAGGAGCTCGACGGATCGCGCCTCTCGCGTGACGAACGAAACGAGGAAGATCCGATCCCCGTGCTGGGGGTTGGAGAGCTTCTCGCCAGTCTGGATGGCGCCGTGGTGAAGATCGGGCTTACCGGAACATGGCCGCGTTATGGAAAGCTTCTCTTCGGCGGGATCAACGACGTGCATTTGAACGGCATACCGGTCGACGTTTCCCGCATCGCCTGGATAAGTGCTTATGAGAATGGAATAGAAACTGGGATGTGGGTTTCAACGCAGGTAATCTCACGGATCCGGCGGGATGGTGGCCGCCTGGCCTCAGACTCTGAAATGGCGGAACAGATGATGGGCTTGGACCAACTCATCGTACCGCTGCAGCAGCAAGCTGACCTGCTCGAAAGACGCATTGAAGACGCGGAGGCAGGTAACCGCGGGGCGCTGCTGTGGTACTGGCATCCGCTTAAGATCGAGCTGCGCGCCGTCGAGACCGAGATCGCCGCGCTGCACCGGGAGCTGAAAAAAGTACTGGAGGCCTACATCAAGGAGCCGGCGGCCGGCGACGAAGGAGAGCGCGACGATGCGGGCGACAGCGAGGAGCGCGCGGCCGTGTATGACGCATTCGTGGGATTGCAGGAAAGGGTATACGAATCTCAGCATCTGACGAGGAGTTTCAATGTCGGCCTGGCGCGTTTCGCGCGCCGGATCGGCCTGGGTTCGCGGCATATGACGCGCATGGAAAAGGTCGCCGACCCGCGCTGGACGATGGACCACGTGCTCCGGGTCACGATGAGGACGCTGCCGATCGCCTACGAACACGGCCTCCGCGGAAAAAAACTCAAAGAGATCGTGCTCGCCGCGCTGGTCCACGACCTCGGGAAAACGAGAACGTCGAAATTCCTGCTGAACGCGGTGCCGGCGGAAATGCCGGCGGGCGGCGTCGAGGAGATCCGGCAGCACGTGATGACCGGGGGCGTTCTCTTCTGCGAAGCGTATCTTTTTTTCGAATACCTGAAAACCCGGCCTTGGCCGCAGGCCGCCGTGAAGGCGCAGGCCGGAAACCGGTTTTGGCGCTGGCTGGATGGGCTGCAGTCGATATTCGGCCGGGACCTTTACAGCGGTATCAAAGGCTCCGTACCGCTGACCGTCGGCCCCGTGAACGAGACGCTGTGGGATGCCGGCGCCATCCGCTGGCTCCTGGAAACGCCGCGTCTCGACACGATCCTCCGCGGCCTCAAGATCGACTCTCCGCTTTTCCGCATGGTCAACGCCGTCATCCTAGAACACCACGAGACGCTCGACGCGGCCGGCTACCCGTTCGGCCTAAAAAATGAAAACGATATCTCGCACATCGTCCAGCTGGCCGACATCCACGACGCGGCGCGTTCTCCGAGGCCCTACAAGCGCTCCCGGCCGAAGTCCTGGGAGGAGATCGCCGAGATCCGGGCGCTTTTCGAGCGCGGGTCCGGCGTCCGCTTCCTGCCGCCGGTCGTGGAAGCCTGGAAACGCGTGCGCTGGCAGGAAGGCTCGCGTCTGGCCGCCGCCCGGTACGAAGTTTTGAAAGAAGAGGAGCGCAATTACCTGCATGACGCCGTGCTCGAGATCGTCCACCGCATCGAGGTCAAGAACGTGTTTCCGGACAAGACCGCGAGGATCGTCTACGACGCGAACACGCGTTTCTCGGCCGAGCTTATCGCCGACGCGCTGGCGCTGTCCGGCAAGGACGTCCGGTTGATCAACTTTGCCGACGCCGATCCCGACGAGCTGAAGGAGCATCCGTTCCTTTTCATCGAAAACCAGCTGCAGCGCGAAAAAGATTTCGAAGGACTGCACGCCCTGCTGTCGGACAAGGGCATCCTCACCAAAGCGTTTCCCGTTTCGCTGTTTTCGACGCCGTCGCCGGTCCGCATTTCGGCGGCGGCGGACGCCGACGCGGAACCGGAAGGGGACTTAAGCCTGCCTGCCTGGATAAAAAATTTCATTCCGGGCGTGAATTTTCCGCCGGACAGCGACGGCTACAAGGGTTTGCTCTACCTGATGACGTGGAACCTCATCCGTTACTACGCCGAAGCCGATTTACCGGTAGAGATCGACGAATACCGCGTGAAGCTGACGCAAGCCGGTTTCACCGAGGCGGATCTCACGCTCTTCGATGCCTGGGGCAAAGGCGCGAAGGGACTGGCCGAAGCCGAAAAATATCTCGAAGCGAAGCTCGTGGGACCTGCCGGCGAGTTCCGCCGCCTGCTGACCGAGCGGCGCGAGTCGTTCAAGCTTTCCGCGCAGGCCCCCGGCGCGGCCAGCCGCAACACGGTCCGGTGGGACGCGCTAGCTCCCGACAATCCGCTTTTCGAACGCATCCTGAGGAAGTATCTGCGCGACCGCGTGCTGGGTCTCGTGCCGGAGGACATCCTGTTCCACCACAATCATGGCGGCTACTGGCAGGTCTACATCCCGTACCTGAAGAGCACGGAGGACGATCTTTACCTCGAGGATGTGTACAAATTTCCTTTGCACCCGATCGAAGACGCAGCGGCCAGCCGCATCCGTTTGGGAGGGCCAAGCGACTTGTTCGACCTGTACCGCGAGATCAACGAAGGCGTCTCGGAACCGCTGGCGCCGGATACCGAATGGATCGATATCGAATTCACCGACGTCGACGGCATCCCGAAGATCTATCACGTGCTGCGGCAGAAGCACGGCGAAACGCTCGAGGAAGCGCTGAACCGCGAGGTCAAGAAGGCGGTCCAGGCCGCCGTCGAAAAACGCGGCGAAAATTTCTCCGCCGTGACGAATATCCTGAAACGGCAGGTGGATTTTCAAGCGCGCCTGATGCGGGAGAAGGGACTGCTGCTTCCCGACAACGCGCCCTGGAATTATCTCTGGAGCTCCGAGGCGGGAGGGCGGGTGCTCGTTTTCGATCTCGACCTCGTGCAGAGGCTCTTGCCCGACGGACGGCATCGCGAGCAGCCTTCGAAGAATTTCTTCGTATTCGCCAAAGGCAGCAATGAGGAGAGACTTTTCCGCTACAAGGTGCTGAATTTCCTGTACATCCTCGAACCGCTCGTGAATTTCCGCAAGGAAGCGCGCGAGGAAGAAGCCGCCTTCGTGAAGGGCGCGCACTACAAGCGCCGTATCGTCACGGAACTGAGAAAAATGATCAACGGCGCCGCGCAGGAACACACGGGCCCGGACGGGGGGTCGCGGAATTATTTCGCCAGGATCCTGAACATCCTCGTGAACGGCCAGCACTCGGAGCATACGCTGCCGGCCCTTGAAAAATATTTTTACGGCATGACGACGGACGAAAAATACAAAAAAGAGAACATCGACGAGATCTGGAAAGTGCTTTTTTCGCCCGAAACCGGCATGGCCGAGGAAAAACTCGTCCGTCTGCTCCGGTTGGCGGTGGCGACGGCGCCCGCGGATCTGGCGGCCGCGCGTCTGGCGTCAGAGGAGGCCCGGGGGCAGAACCGTTATCACGTGCTCTTCCGGCAAGTCATGCACCTCTTGGACATGACCGGTCATCCGGACGTCAAAATCAAATTCAATGCGGTGAGGCGTCTTCGAAAGCTTCAGGCCGAGGGCCGCCGTCGGCGGCTGGACGGCCGCATTGCGGCTCCCGTCGAGCTCATCATCGGACATCTTAAGAATGACCAATTTTGGCCGATACGTCAGGACGCCGTCGCTTACTTTCTTCTCCGCGTGTCCCAGGAGGATTTTTCGCGCGCGATCCGCATGCTTCTGGAAGTCATCGAAAATGATAATGAGTTGCACCAGGTTCCGCGCTACGGCGCGGTCAGAGATATCGCAGCCAAACTTCTGATGAAGATCTCTCTCGAAGCGGCGAATCAGCGGAGTCAGAAAAAATATCAGACCGTCCTCCGATTGCTGGATGAAGAACTCTCGGTATTTACAGGCACGCCCGAATACCGCCGTACGCTGACGAATGCGACCGCGATCGTCCGTTCTTATGAGAAAAGGGATAAGGGTGCCGGCGCGCGTTTAGCGTCATACGGTCTTGAGTTTGCCGGTTTTAAGTACAGTCTGTTGCACCGCAACCAGGATATTGTCGAAAAGTTCGACGCGATCCGGAACGTTGAGAAAGTCGTCGACATGGGAAGTGGCATGAGTGCGGAGTTTGTCGAAGCGGGCGCCGATTGGCGCTCCGGCACCTTGTTTCTCGGCTATGAACTTCCGCCACGTGAGCCGGTAGATCATAAAGCTTTGCCGCGTAATCTGGTCCTTCGCGACGCCACGAATACCGGATTGTCGGCATCCTCGGTGGACCTGGTAACGATTAACATGCCCAGTCCGCCGACCATTCCGGATCTTCTTCCGCCTATGTTTGCCGAAGCCGGACGTATTTTAAAACCGGGCGGCCGCGTGATCGTCACGCTTCAGGTACCGGCGCCCGGCAACGAAGGTAAACTAATCTCGTATCTGCCGCAGGCGCTCGCCGCGCTCGACGGCTCCGGGTTGAAGCTTGAGCGTGAGCCACGTCCGCTCGCTGAAGCAGATCCCTTGTATCCGAGCACCTCATACATGAGACTCGTCGAAAGGACCGGAAAATGGGTTTGCTTCACTTTTAGCGGGATCAAACAAGCGCTTCCCGGATCAGGCGCCAAAGATGCGGAGGGCTCGCGTCTGTCCTCGGACGAAAAGGAAAATTTCCGTCTATATTTGGCAGCGCTTTCGATATCCCATGCGGCGCCGCTCGACGCGGGCAAGCATTTCGCGGTGTTGTTCGGCGCCGGTGTTTTCGAATTCCGTCCCTCACGCGGCGCCGACGGTTCTTTGGACGTGTTCCTCGTAGCCGAGCCCGGGGCAAGACCGTTCGTCACGCTGACGGCCGCGGACTTAAGAAAATTGCGGGAGCTCCGCAAGTCCGGTGCCGATTCGCTGAAAGCAAGCCTCGTGCAGGGCGCGCTGACCGCGCTCAAGCTGCACGACCGGGCCGTGCTGGCGGCGACCGGCATCGAGGAATCGGAACCCGCCGGTCCGGTGAACATCGCTTTTCCGCTGACCGTTTTCAGCGAACTCGAAGGCGGGGAGCTCGCATCGCAGATCCGTTTCCAGTTTCTGAGGCTGAGCGAATTTCACAGGACCCGGTACGGACGCGACGTCACGTTTTATCTTTATGGCTCCGCGGACCGAAGAATTCTCGAGGCCGTGCAGGATGAAATGGCGCCGTTTTCGGATTTCATCCGGCTCGGCCGTCCCGAAGACGCCGTCGTTTACGTGGACGCCGACGAAAACGCGCTGCCGGCGCTGACCGCGTCGCAACTTTCGCTTCCCACCGGCAAGATCCCGAAGAAAGGCGTCGGTAACTGGTGGGGTCTGGCCGCCCAAGGCGTGCGCGGATGGCGCGACGCGTCGAATGGCGGAAAATTCAGCGCCGAGGACTTGAAGCCCGGTGACGTGAAGACCGAGTCTCTGAACGGCTACAACACGCTGGCCATCGCAAGCGTCGACGCGTCCGGCTACGCGGCGATCGCGGCGCACCGGGAAGAAGCCGGCGCGACGGTACTTGAACGCATGAAAAAACATATGCTGCGCGGCTTCGTCCCGCTGCCGGTCGACATCGACGGCTCAATGGTCATGGCTGCGCTGATCCGCATGAGCGAACGCTCGGCCTGATGTTGTGATAGAATTGAGCCTATGAATAAACGGCTCCTGATGTTCGCGTTTCTGTGTGTTTTTTCTCTCTCTGCCTCCGCGTCCGCGGAAACCGCCCATGAGAACGGACCCATCGCCTGGCGTTCCTGGTCGGAGGACCTGTTTGAAACCGCCGCGAAAGAAAACAAGCTCGTTATCCTCGACCTCGAAGCCGTGTGGTGCCACTGGTGCCACGTGATGGCCGACACGACCTACCGCGATCCGAAAGTGGTCGAACTCATCAATTCCAAATTCATCCCGGTCCGCGTCGACCAGGATGCGAACCCCGACATTTCGGTCCGCTATGAGCAATGGGGCTGGCCGGCGACAGTGCTGTTCACTGCCGACGGCACCGAGATCGTAAAACGGCGCGGTTACATTCCTCCCGAAGCCATGGCGGGCCTGCTTGAAGCCGTCATCAAAGATCCGACACCGGGACCTTCCATACTACCCGAAGCCGAGGTCGTGCCGTCGTCGAGCTCGTCGCTGACCCCCGAACAGAAAAAAACGCTCGAAGAAGAGCAGGTTTCGTTCTACGACAAGGAATACGGAAGCTGGGGCGAACGCCTGAAGCTGATCGACCCCAATTACCTCGAATGGGCGTTCGTCAAATCGCTGAACGGCGATAAAACGCAGGAGGGCATGGCCCGGCAGACGCTTGATCAGGCGCTCAATCTGCTCGACCCGGTCTGGGGTGGTTTTTACCAGTATTCGGAAGACCGCGACTGGAAAGGGCCGCATTATGAAAAGATCATGCCGATCCAGGCGCCCCACATGCGGCTTTATTCGCTCGGATACCTTATTTTCAAGGACCCGAAGTATCTCGATGCCGCCAAAAAAACGGCCGAATTTGTTGAAAATTTCTGGACCGACCCCGAGGGCGGCTTCTTCGTGAGCCAAGACGCCGACGTCGACGCCGGGATGAAGGGCAAGGAATTCTATTCGATGGACGATGCGGCCCGCCGCGCGCTCGGCAAAATGCCGCGCATCGACAAGCACGTTTATTCGCGCGAAAACGGCTGGATGATAACGGGCCTCACCGCGCTCTACGACGCTTCGGGCGACGAAAAATATCTCGCGGCCGCGAAAAGATCGGCGGCCTGGATCCTGGCCAACCGCACGCTCGAAGGCGGCGGCTTCCGGCACGACGCCGAGGACCGCGCCGGCCCGTATCTCGGGGACACGCTGGCGATGGGGCAGGGGTTCCTCGATCTTTATCGTTCCGACGCAGACCGCAAATGGATCGTGCACGCCGAGGCGGCCGCGCGTTTCATCGAAAAAAACTTCAAAGACGCTCAAGGAGCCCCGGGCTATATCAACGCGGTTATTCCGCCCGGCGCGAAAGGTGTTTTCGCCAAGCCGGTCAAACAGGTCGACGAAAATATCGCGGCCGCTCGCTTTGCGAACCTTCTGTATCACAACACCGGCAAGACCGAATACCGCGCGATTCACGAAAACGCGATGAAGTATCTGGCGTCGCCGTCGGTGCTCTCGCGCGTCCATTTTCTGTGCGGCATTCTCATCGCCGACCATGAGATCGCGTCGGACCCGGTGCACGCGGCCGTGATAGGAGCCAAGAACGACAAAACGGCAAGAGCGCTTTACAAACAGGCGCTCGCGTACCCGTCCGGCTATAAGCGCGTCGAGTGGTGGGACCGCGCCGAAGGCCCGCTGCCCAACCCGGACGTCGAGTATCCGGAGTTCGAGAAGCCCGCCGCGTTTCTCTGCGCGAACAAAGCCTGCTCGACGCCGCTCTTCGAAATGGAGAAGCTAAAAAAACTGATCGCGCTTCGCGTCGAAGAGGCCGCGAACCCGGCGCCCGCGCGCTGAAGCTGTTAAATATAGTCGATTTTAGACAGGCTTAATTTTGCTTAATAAAATTTAAATATAGTTGTATATATTTAAGTTATAATCAGCTTTTTCTATTGTTATTTGCTATTGTCTTAGGCATACTTTAATTAAGAAAAGTGGATAGGAAACTTTAAGTTCTTTATAAAGATCAAACGAGGTTCGGCGGAAAAAAGAAGAGCAGTCCCATGGAAAATCAGATGGTCGAAAAAAGGGCTTATCGGAGATACCAGCGCGAACTTACGTGCCGGTTCAAAGACCTCGATTCGGACAACCCGACGTCCTTCTGCGAGACCGTGACGACCGACATTTCCGAGGGAGGCCTCCGTTTCCGCACGTCGTGGTTCATCCCCATGAATCACCGCGTTTCGTTCTCCATCGAGATCCCCAAGCACCCTAAGATCGAAGCCGTCGTCAAGCCCGTCTGGAGCCATGAGCTCGAGAGCGTGGAGCAATTCGACATGGGCGCCTTGTTCGTCGTGCTTTCGCCGTCCGACCGGGCTGTTTTGAAGGATTTTATCTATTCCTGACCGGATTTTCCCCTAAAAAAACGTCCTTTTTTCCTCTTAAATTAATTGAATTTTCTTTCACCATCAGGCATACTTTTACAACATATTTTTTTAAATTAACATTCAACCCCCCTTCAACGATAGGTGAGGCTTGGTGAAGTCTTTTCACTTACTTAAGATCATATCCATAGTCTTAGTCGCGGTCTTCGCGGTCCAGGATGCGGCCTTCGCGGCGTCCGGCCTTTTTCCGGCGGCGGCGCGGCAAAAAACCGAAGCGGAAAATTACCTGGCGTGGGCGCGGAAAACGCTTCCGCCGATCCCCGAGTCCTCGGCGTCGATCGAGGACGCCTGGAACGGCGGCGGGCGCGACGTGGTCCTGCTGATCCAGGACGCCCATACGAACAATTCGGCCCAGCTGAACGAAGCCGCGCTGTTGGACGCGCTTTTTTCGCGCGGCGGCGATCTGTCCTCCTACGTGTATCTCGAAGCCGGCAGCGGCGACGAATCGCTTTCGTTTTTCCGCAAATACGTTCCCGAAGCCAAGCGCCGCGCCGTCGCCAAAAGTTTTCTTCTGCAAGCCAAGCTTCAGGGCACCGAATACCTCGACCTCACGTCCGCACACGCGATGACGCTTTACGGCGTCGAAGACATGGCGCTTTACCGGGAGTCGGTGGAGCTGTACCGCCGCGCCGCGGCCGGACGCGAGCGGTTCGGAAATTATCTCGACCGGATCCGATCGACCGTCGATTCGCTGAAGCCCGGCTTGCTGAATCCCATGCTGCTGGCGTTCGACCGCCTCTACGAGAAGCACCGGCGCGACGAATTGCCGGTCACCGAATATTACGCCGCGCTTTCCGGCTACGCCGAAAGGCTGGAACTTTCTGCCCATTACCCACATCTTAAACTCTTAAACAAACTGAAAGAGTTCGAGGCGAAGATCGATTTCAAGAAAGCTGCCGAGGAAGAAGCGCTGGCGCTCGCGTCGCTTTCCGGCGAAGACCGCCGGCAGGCGAATGAAATTTTGTCCGCGCCGCAAAGCCGCAAGGAACGAAACG
>CAZCVC010000007.1:0-6491 GCA_964502045.1 uncultured Planctomycetia bacterium
ACTGGGTTCATCACGGGCTCATCACCGTAGATGAACAAAAAATGTCAAAATCTTTGAAAAATTACATAACACTATCTCAGATATTGAAAACATATGAATTCATTCAGGCTGATGCCCTAAAGTTTCTTTTTATGGGTACACATTACAGCGCGCCTTTGGATTATTCACCATCGTCGATGACTCAGGCTACTATCAATTGGTCAGCGTTCTATTATTTTTTTGATGAAGCGCGACAAATCATAAAAAGTGAAAAAATAACAGAATGGAATAAAATGGAGGACTATAAGAAGCAAATTATAGAAGCAATGAATAATGATTTTAATGTGCCGCAAGTATTAACCATTATGTTTGCTTGTATGACAGAATCTCGAAAATCATTAGACACCAGTCATTGCCTTCACGTAGCCAGTGAATTAAAGCACTTGCTCCAAAATCTTTTTTCTTCTTTCTTGGATGTTAATAATTTATTCGTTGGTCGGCCTATGATTAGCGAGTCCGAAGAGACCGAGCTTCTAAAGCTTATCGATATCCGTAACAAATATAGAAAAGAAAAAAACTTTGAGGAAGCCGATAAGATACGGCTGAAGGTAAAGCTTCATTTTAATTGTCTACTCATCGATTGGAAAAATGGTCTAACTACGTACAGATGGGATGTTGCAAAGTCCCTAAACTGGCAAAAATGAAAAAAGGCATTTTGATCACACTGGAAGGCAATGAAGGCTGCGGCAAATCGACGCAGACTAAGCTGCTCTATCAATTTTTGAAGAAAAGGAAGAAACGCGTGTTCCTGACCCGCGAGCCGGGCGGCACTGTCGTCAGCGATGCTATTCGGGCGATTTTGTTGGATAATAAGAACAAGGGGCTTTCGGCAGTTTCCGAAACACTGCTCTACATGGCGAGCCGGGCGCAGCTTGTGTCCGAAGTGATCTTACCGCTACTGAAAAAGGGCGAGATCGTACTCTGTGACCGGTGGATGGATTCGACGGTCGCGTATCAGGGGTTCGGCGGCGGCATCGACATAGCTTGGATTCGCGCTCTAGGAGACAAGGCGACGCAGGGTGTGAAGCCGGCTTTGACGCTTTTTTTGGACCTGCCATTGAAGGCGGGGTTGAAGCGCGCGGTGTCGCATAAAAAGGCGGACCGTATGGAGAGAAAGAATTTCATTTATCACCGGAAAGTACGGCGCGGCTACGACTGGCTGGCAAAAAAAGAGCCTGGAAGGTTCAAGCGTCTTAAAATTTCAGAAAAAGATTCGGTTGCCGCCGTGCATGAAAAAATAAAAAAAGAGGTGCTTCGTGTCCTTTGAGAAACTCGCGTCGATCCAGCCGGCTGTCGCCGCGACTCTGAGCGGATATCGGGACAAGAACCGTATTCCGCACGCGCTCCTTTTTTCGGGGGCGCCGGATTCGGGGCAGATGGAAGCGGCGGCGGATTTTGCGAAATTGCTTTTTTGCCGCGTGCCTAAGAATAACCAGCCCTGCGGCGCCTGTCCGGACTGCCGCCAGGTCGAGTCGGGTGGGCATGCCGATTACATCGTGGTCCGGCCCGAAGAGGGGCATGCGTTAAAAGTCGAGGCGGTGCGCGAGCTGATCGCGAAGGCGAGCTTCAAGCCGTTCCAGGCGCCGGCGAAAGTGATCGTCATCGACCAGGCGGACCGCATGCACGAGATCGCGCAGAGCGCGCTTCTGAAGACGCTGGAAGAGCCGCCGGCGCATACTTATTTTATCGTTATCTCTTACGCGAATGAAAAGCTGATGCCGACGATTCGCTCGAGGACGCAGAGCGTGCATTTCTCGCCGCTCTTGCGCGACACTGCCCAGGAGACCCAGGTGCAGGCGGCTAGGCACGATCTTTTAACTTTCATCTGCGGTGAGAACGACTGGAAGACCGCCGACTTGCTTGCGCTCGAACGTGAAGAAGTGGTGAAGGCACTCGACCTCGTCATCTCCGACGCCAGGCACCTGCTTTTGATGCGCGTGGATGCGGGGCATCTTCTGGGTCTCATCGAGGACAAACCTCTGAAGGAAAGGGCGCTGGCGCGCTTTTCCGAGGAAGGGCTTCTCGAGCTTTTGGAACTTCTGGGGGAATTCAAGGACAGGCTCCTGTCATCGGCGAACCTGAAGCTCGCGATCTCGGTACTCAAAGACGAGCTGGCCGCCGTTAAAAAGTAAACGAAGGGAAATATGAAATATTACCTGACGACGCCCCTTTATTACGTGAACTCGAAGCCGCACATCGGCCACTCGTACACGAACATCGCCTGCGACGTGCTGGCGCGCTTCTGGCGTCTGCAGGGCCGCGAGGTGAAGTTTCTGACGGGCACGGACGAGCATGGGCAGAAGATCGACAAGGCTGCGCAGGCGGCGGGCATGACGACGCAGGAGTTCACCGACGCTATTTCGCAGACGTTCCGCGAACTCTGGAAGACGCTCGACATTTCTTACGACGACTTCATCCGAACGACGGAGGCGCGGCATCAGAAGGCCGTGCAGCACGTCTGGAACGTGCTGAAGGACAAGAAGATCGGCAGCGAAAACGTTCTTTACCGCCATACTTATGACGGCTGGTACTGCGTTTCCTGCGAAACGTTCATCACCGAGGGCCTGCTCAACCCCAATTATCCGGGCCTCTGCCCCGACTGCAAAAAACCGATCGAGAAAATGAAAGAGGACACGTATTTTTTCCGCATGTCCGCCTATCAGGACCGGCTGATCCAGGACATCCGCCAGGGAAAATTGAAAATCCTTCCGGAAACGCGCAAGAATGAGGTACTGGGCTTTCTCGAGCACAACAAGCTAACCGATCTGAGCGTGTCCCGGCCGAAGAACCGGCTCGCCTGGGGCATTCCGGTCCCGTTCGACGCGGACCACGTGACGTACGTTTGGTTCGACGCGCTGATCAATTACGTTTCGGCCGTCGGCTACGGTTCGGACGATGCCGCGATGAAAAAATGGTGGCCGGCCGACGTTCACGTGATCGGCAAGGACATCATCCGCCACCATTCCGTGATCTGGCCTATCCTTTTGTACGCGCTCGAGCTGGACATGCCGAAGCTGGTCTTTGCGCATGGCTGGTGGGTGCAGGACGGGGAGAAGATGTCCAAGTCGCTCGGCAACGCGGTCGACCCCGTCGGGATCGTGAAAACGTACGGCGTCGACGCTTACCGCTATTTTCTGCTGAACGAAACGCCTTTCGGGGAGGACGGCGTGTTTTCCGAACAGGCGCTCGTGAACCGCTTCAACACGGACCTGGCCAACGACCTCGGTAATCTTGTGAGCCGCAGCCTCACGATGTGCGAAAAATATTTTAAAGGCGAAATTCCCGCCGGCGTTTCAAAAAGCGTTCAGCATGTGCTGCGCGCCGAGACCGAGGAACTCGCCGCGAAGCTCGAGGCGCAGATGGAGCGCCTCGCGTTCACCGAGGCGCTGAAAACCATTTGGCAACTCATCAGCAAGGCCAACAAATACATCGAGCATTCGGCGCCGTGGAACCTGGCGAAGCAGGGCCAGGACGCGGAACTCAAGATCGTGATCGTCGTGCTGGCCGAGATCCTCAAAACGACGGCGCATGCGGTCTGGCCTTTCATGCCCGGGACCGGCAAGGCTATTTGGACTCAGCTCGGATTGCCCGGCGAACCTTACGATTCACCGCTCCATACCGGCTCGTGGGGCCATTTTCACCAGGGAGGCAAAATCGCAAAAACAGCCCCTTTATTTCCTCGAATCGAGATCAAGAAAGCCTGATTATTTACCCCCCCGCCTTTCTTGAAATAATCAATTTTTAGTGTATATTATCTAATAGATGTATTTTTAATCAATTATTACAAATTTTTACAATGGATTAAATACATAGGGTCTTATACACGATGAGCCGAATGCCGTCTTTAAAACACATATCCCTTTTGTTGGTCCTCGTTTTTAGCTCCCAAGAACTGTCTTTTGCTGCGCCCGAAATCTCAATTCTAGCCAACCAGATCTCTCCCAAGCCGGCAAGTTTAGCCGAAGTCATCGCCGACCCCCTGACGCTGGATGCGCCGTTCCAATACGTGACGGTCAAAGAGGTTTTCAAGGGCGGTTCGGGCAAACTGCTGATTCACATACAGGACGCCCACACCAATCTTTCGGGACAGCAGAACCTCGCCGGCGCGCTTGATTACATGATGACGCGCTACCAGGGGCTGTCCACCGTTTTTGTTGAAGGGGCTTCCGATGACGTCACCTTGAATGAGATAAAACAAATTATCGCTCCGGAAAGGATCAAGCTTGCGGCCAAAAGATTTCTCCTCGACGGCGTGATATCGGGCGAAGAGTATCTGAATCTGGTTTCAAGCCAGCCGATGAAAATTCAGGGGGTTGAAGATGAGAAACTCAACTGGTCAAGCCTGGAGGCCTATGCTGAGCTGAAGAATCAAAGGGATAAAGCGCTGGCTTGCCTTGCGGAGGTTCATTTCGCGTTGATCCTCTTAAAAAGCAAATTCTATCCCCAAGAAGTCCTTTCTTATGAAAGATCGAAGGCGGCTTCCGAAAAGGGCAGCGGCCCGGAGTCGGGTGTCACGGAGCTTTTGAGGCTTCAGGGGATCGCCGGAGTTGAGCTGAAAAACTACCCCGATCTGATCAAACTAAATGAACTGCAGCAGGCGGAAAAGAAGATCAATTTTGAAAAAGCCAATCTTGAGCAAGCGGCCCTTTGCGACTCGCTGATACAAAAAGGGGAGTCGGAAGCGCTCCAGGACTTTACCAAGACCGCAAAAGGCCTGAAGCGCGATCACACCGCTCAGTTCATGCTTATCGGCAGCCTCTTCGCGCTGGCCGCCAAGCGCGGCCTCGCGGCCTCCGGTTTCCCCGAGCTTTCCAAGTACCGGGATTATTTGGAAGATTTTACAAAATTAAGGTTAGACTCCGTCTTGGAGCAGGTCGAGGCGCTGGAGATCGACGTTTACCGAAAGCTTTTGCCTGATGAGAACGCTTCAAAAATCCGCGCGATCGAGAGATTTACCGGCCTGCTGAATAAGGCTTACCAGGTACAGCTGACGTCGAAAGAGTTTGAGACGCTGATCTTTAATCAGGCCGATTTCCCGACGGCGGGCTGGGAAGCTTTTATGAATGAAAAGCTCGTCGAGATCGATCAGGCCGAGCGTCTGATCCCTTACAAAGTCTCGCTGCAGGAGAGTTTTCAATTTATCCAAAGATTCTACAAACTTGTCGAGGATAGAGACGTCGCGTTCGTGGAAAACGCGGGGCAGGTGATGGACCGGGACAACGTGAAAGCGGCGTTTTTGATCACCGGCGGTTATCACACCCAGAACCTGACGGACCTTCTGAGACAGAGGGACATCTCCTATATCGTGCTGACACCTCACGTTGACGCCGAGACCAACCCGGCGAAATACGAAACGCTTTTGTTGATGGGACTCAAAGCAGCCAAATTGAACGATGAAGCCGAAAAAGAGCCGGCCGGGAAGATCGCTGCCGCCGCGCCCAGGCAGGACGCGACGAGAAGGCTGCTCGCGTTTCTCGTGGGCGGACTGGAGAGAGTGAATGAATCCGGTTCCGCGGTTACTTCCGCGGAGCTCCAAGGCGTGAAATCGTATTTGCAGTCGAGGAGGGACAGCGGGGAAGTATCGCGGATAGCCGCTGCCAAGCTAGCTTCTTTTGACGCAGTTACAAAGCAAATTATCTCCACAAGCGATGCCGCGCGGCGCACTATACCCGAGCCTGACAAGGAATTCGGATTGTTCCGGCGCGAGGGTACCCGAATCTATGAGATGGTTGCCTCCTACCGGTTGATGGCGCTGGCGTTGATACGTATGACGGTGTTTATCGAGTTTGAGCCGGGCAATGCGATGGACGACAAGGCGTTAGGGGAATGGCTTGAGAAGATCAGAGCAAAAAAAATAAAGGGCGGAGAATTGAAAGATACCGACGATTTTCTTGGAGCGGCAGGCTATGACTTGAGGCTTTCGAAAATCGCCGAGTTCTTCAGTAAGGCCCCAGAAAATATTCTGAACAAGGAAGAAGTCGCTTTCCGCGACCTTCTCGCAAGCCCGAACGTGGGTCTTTTGGTCCGGACGTCCGCGACCCAATGGGAGGTCGGGAAAGAGCCTTCCGGCCAACCGATTGACGCGGCCATTATCGGCGTAGCGACGGATATCAGCGAACGGCCCAATCATTTACCGGAGTATGGGGGAAAAATGGGGAAGGGATTCGATGATGCGACCCGCCGGCATGAATCCGGCCACGCTTATGATTTTTTAGTGCCTCAAATACGCGATACCATCATCGATCTTGTGTCGCGGCTGGACGACGCGCAGGTGAACGCGCTGGTCACGTTGATGCATGGCGATGACGGGATGGCGTACAATTTGTTGAAGCCTGTCTTGAGCGAGGAGGATCAAAAAGATGCAGCGAAGGTAAGAGCGGAAGAGGCAAAGAGAAAGCCGTTATTTCTCGCCAAATTGCGGCAAATCGGCCGTGAGCCGAATGCGGATATCC
>CAZCVC010000007.1:6501-15756 GCA_964502045.1 uncultured Planctomycetia bacterium
GGAGCTTGTGGCGTACCTGTTCGACCTCCAGGATTTTGCCAAGGACCTGGTCCGGAATATTCCCGCGGAAAACCTTGAGGCCGCTGTGGACGAGCTGAGACTTTTAGGCCTTTCACTGCAGGGCCCCGAAGGCAACCGCAAAGTCGTGATCGCAGAAGACAGCCCTCTGATAAAAATGCAGGATGGGCTGAGAACTACTTTTGAAACCGTGACCGTCGGGGAGCTGGTTCGCGTCCAAGGCGCCAAACTGGCCACTGCTGATAGCGCCGCCCGGGCTTCGGCTTTCGCGGAAGCCCTTTTGCAAGAAGCAGATTTTGCTTGGCTGAGGCCTTTTGTTTTCGACCAGAGAGAGCAGTATGTGGCCACGGTTCAGGCCGCTTACCGGGCGCTTGAGCTTGGGGGGATATACGCGGACGAAGATCAAGTGAGGGACCGTCTGCGCGATCTTTTTACCCAGCATCGCGGGCGGTTCGATCTGGTGCGCAGAGCCGCCGGAGTGGTGGAGGACGCCCGTCAGGCCGCCGCAGGCATTATCGGGCAGACGCTCTTGAAAGGAAGGGATGATGCGTGGGTCTCTCGATGGGGCGCATCCCGGGAACAGTTTAGCGAACAAGCAAAAGACGCTTTCACAAAACTCACTTCGCCCGAGATCGGGCTGGACTCTCTGGAAGCCGAAGACGTGCTGATAGCGGAGATCCAGAAAAGAGAAACACAGCCCAAATCTCAATACCTATCCTCTTATTACGTGTTTAGTGAGCTAGCCATTGCTTATCAGGCTGCCGCCGACCTGGAAAAGGCGCAGGGATGGGTCACCGCTGTTTCGCGGTACTCAAGGCCAATGTTTCTTGATCATGCGGCTCAGGCTTTTATCCGCCGCCGCGAAAACATCGAAGATATTACCGTGGCCGCCGCCAAGGATCATGTCACGCGGGTGCTTGATTTGGAGCGTGAGGATATCACCCGTTTAGGTTTTAGGTATATGCTCCTTAATGTCTTGGACGGCATTGATAAGGAATTTAAGCAAGGCTCCCGGCAGGCCGCCATGGAGCTGCCGGAAATCGAGGCCGCTCTCAATATCGCCGTGAACGCCGGAGGCATTCGCGCCGACGCTCCGCTTCTCACCGCGGCGCAGATACCCTCCATTCTAGAGGAGCTGCGCACCGGAAGGCTCAAACAGGGGGAGATCGTCGACGTCATCAACCCTCAGGGCCAGGTGATCACAAGCATCGGCAGAGAGATCGCCCATGCTTACGGGATCCGCCACCGCACCGCCAACGCGATGATTAAAACCCCAGACGGAAAATTTTTGCTGCAAATCAGAGCCCAGCACAAAAAGGTATATCCCTTGGGTCTTGCCGGCTACGGCGGGCATGTGCTTAAAGGAGAGACGTTCGAAGGCGCCAGTCGCGGCGAATTGGTCCAGGAATTAGCCTTGCCGGAAGATACGGCGCTTCAAGGACAGCTGGTTCCTCTGGGGCCCGAAGGTTCTTTCAGATCTCCCGACTGGGATAAGAAGAATGTGGAAGACCGCTCCTGGAGCGTCTACCTTGCCACCCGGGAAGAGCTGGTAAAAATGCGGGCCGCCGCCGATGAGATCGAGAAATACAAAAATACTCATACCCGCCAGGAGTTTGAGGACTGGCTTGCCGCGGAAGCAAAGTTGAAAAGCGGCCGCGGAGAAGTCTTTGCCGTTGTTGAGTTGACGCTTGAGCAGATTCTTCAAATTAATCAGCAGGGATACCTGGACATTGAACATCAATTTAGCGACGGACCTCAGACCATTCGTCATGAACCTACGGCGGATGCCTTGAAACCTCTTTTGGAGGATCCCAATGTTGTCGAGGCTTTAAAGACGGTTGAGGGCGCCAGGCAGGCCGCTGCCGAGCAATTTGCCGCCGCACTTCTCCAGGAAACCGAATTCAGCTGGCTTAAGACCCTGACTGAAAAAAGTGCTTCTGATCTTTCCAGGTATCAGGCCGCAGCCCAAATCCTTTATGAACAATTAAGCCACCCCGATGTCACCGCTCAGGAAACCGAAGACCTCGTCCGTTATCGCTTCAGAGAAGTACAGCGCCAGCTGGAACAAGACGGCAGCTTTAGGGGAGCCGTCATGGGAAGCCCCGAGGAAGAAATCTCAGCCAAAGCCCGGGTTTTTGCGATCCGCCTTCTCAAAGAAAATGAATTTGCCTGGCTGAAAGCCTTGACTGAAAAAAGCGGTATCAATCTCTCCGGTTATCAGGTGGTTCTTGGGATGCTTTATGAAGACGCTCCTTCGAATCCCGAGGAATACGTCCGCCAGAAATTCAGAGACACCAAAGAGCAACTAGAGGCAGGGAGTTCGTTTAGAGTTCTTGTGGTGGGAGCCCGCGCTGCCGCAGACAACAGAAAAAAACTTTTGGCCGGCGCGTCATTTTCTCCTTTGGCAAATATCTCCGATCAAGCCGGAGCTCAAACAGCGGTCGGATCGCTGGATCCCGGAATTATAAACGCGCTGAATAATATTCCGGCTTTAAGAGGGGGCACTTACTCCTTGCCTGCCGGAGGGACCGCTATTTTGGTGACGCCTGAAAAAGATACGGTGACGGTCATGGGCGCGCCGTCCGTGCCTTTACCGAAGCCGGTAGCTGTCTCGACGGCCACGGCCGCGGTGGATGAGCTCATCGGGCAAGACATCGGAGCTCTTACCAACAGCCTGCGCGATATCGAGCGGTCTATCGCCCGGTTCGCGGCGGTTTTAGGATCGTTGCCGCCCGGAGAGCTTAAAGCTTACACGCCGGTCAGCGCCTTGTCTGACTTCACCCGCGAATCGCTTTTTCTTGATTATTTCATGAGACAGACCACCGTTTTTGGAAAATACGCCCAGCCTGCCCTTTATATCGGATCGACGCAGGATAAGGGCCGGCTGACTACAATGATAGAGGCGATTCAGAGCGAACAAACCCCCGACGCCGGATTTATCGCGTATTTGGAAACCATTCGTGACAGCGTCAGAGGTAATGAAGAACTCGCCGAGGCGCTGAGGCAGCATCAGAACGAAACCTCGAGACTGGTCTTTGTCGGCTCGAACGGCGCGTATGTTGAATTGCTGAAAAACGCCGCGTTCGCGGATCTGGTGGGCCAAAAAATGATCTCCATGTCGCCGATCGCGCTGCCCAAGCCCGGCCAGAGCAGGGGGGCTTCCGATATTATCAGGGCTTCCACCACGGCGCTCTTGTTGGCGCAGGCGACCGCCGGAGGCAACTTGAATGATTTTTATGAAAAATCCAGAGACTATTTCTCGGACGCCTATAAAGGCGTGACAAAAAGCTTTGATTTCGCCTCCTTCCAGGCGCTCGCCGAATCTGCGCAGGGCTTTGATTATACCCGGCTTGAATTGCCCGCGCTGGGCTCGCTGCTGAAAAACCTCTTCTCGCGCATGAGCCCCGGCATCAGAAAAGCGATCGAAGCCGCCGCTTAATACTCGACCGCCAATCCTCTCCTAATCTGCTTGATTTTGCCTGCTCCCACAGTATGATGTTTATCCATGGAAGCCTATCTCGATTATAACGCGACGACGCCCGTGGATCCCGCCGTTTTGGAGGCGATGAAGCCTTATTTGACGCAGGATTTCGCGAACGCCTCGAGCGTGCACCGCAAAGGCCAGGCCGCGCGCCATGCGGTCGAGCACGCGCGCGAGCAGGTTGCGGCGTGCCTGGCCGTCGAGCCGGGGGACATCGTATTCACGTCGGGCGGCACCGAAGCCGATAATCTCGCGCTGCGCGGCGCGATGATGCTGAGGCTTCTCGAAAGAAAACATCTCGTCGTTTCCTCGATCGAGCACCAGGCCGTACTGCATCCGGCGCGATATCTCGCGGGTCTCGGCTGCCAGGTCACGTACGTGCCGGTGACCTCCGATGGAATTATCGATTTGGACGCGCTGAAAAAATCCGTCACTAGCGAGACATCACTCGTCAGCCTCATGCACGTGAACAACGAGATCGGCACGATACAGCCGATCGACGAAGCCCGCAAGATCGCGCACGACAACGGCGCTTATTTTCACGTTGACGCGGTGCAGTCATTCGGCCGCCTCGAAACTCATCCCGAAGAGCAGGGCATCGACCTTTTGACGGTCTCGGGCCATAAGATCTGCGGACCAAAAGGCTCGGGCGCTCTATATATCCGGAAGGGACTGAAGATAAAGCCCATCCTTTACGGCGGCCACCAGGAAAAGAACGTGCGTCCCGGCACCGAGAACGTGCCGGCCATCGCCGGTTTCGGCAAGGCGGCGGAATTGACGGCAAAGAACAAGCCGACCGAATCCAAGCGCGTGGCCGGACTTCGCGACCGCCTCGAACAGGGGATCCTGAAAAAGATCGAGCGCGTGCGCTTGAACGGAGACCCGAAGTGCCGCATCTACAACACATCCAACATTTCCTTCGAAGGCCTCGACGGCGAAACGCTGCTGATGAACCTCGACATGAAAAATATCTGCGTCTCGACGGGTTCGGCCTGCACGGCCGGGTCGCTCGAGCCGTCTCACGTGCTGATCGCGCTCGGCCTGACCGACAAGATCGCGCGCGCGGCCGTGCGCTTTTCACTGGGGCGCTTTACCACGGAAAATGAGGTCGATTACGTGCTGTCGGAGCTCCCGGCCATCATCGAACGGCTGCGGAAGAACGCGACATGACGCAGCCTCCGCTTTTCAACGGCGCCAAAGGCGAAGGCGAGCCTCTCGTCGGCAATCTCGGCGGCGAGCCCATCATAGACACGCACTGCCACCTGTACATGGACGCGTTCGACCACGACCGCGAGGCCGTCATCGCGCGCGCCAAAGAGTTCGGCGTCAAGTACCTGGTCAACGTCGGTGTCGACCCTAAGACCAACGCGGCCTCCTACGAGCTGGCGAAGGCTCACGACGCTATTTTTCACACGGCCGGTTTCCATCCGCACAGCGCCGATGAGTTCAATGACGCCGCTTTCCGCGAGACCGCCGAATTCGCGAAAACGACAAAGCCTGTTGCGATCGGCGAGATCGGCCTCGACTATTTTAAAAGCCAGTCGTCGCGCGAAAACCAGAAGAAATGCTTCTCGGCGATGGTGGGACTGGCGCTCGAGCTCGACTTGCCGGTCGTCGTGCATTCGCGCGATGCGTTCGAAGACACGCTCGCGGTGCTGAAAACGGAAGGCCGGGGCAAACTGCGCGGCGTCATGCATTGTTTCTCTTACGACGCGGCCGCCGCCGCGGAGCTGTTCGACCTCGGCTTCATGATCTCGTTCACCTGCAACCTGACGTTCAAGAACGCCGGCTCCATTCTCGACGTCGCGAAAAGCGTGCCGCTCGAGCGCTTCATGCTCGAGACCGATTCACCCTATCTGGCGCCGCAGATCTACCGCGGCAAGCGCAACGAGCCCTGCTGCCTCGTGCACCTGGCCGATTTCCTGGCCGAGCGGCGCGGCGTGACGGCAGCCGCGATCCGGCGCGCGACGTCCGAAAACGCGGTCCGCTTCTTCGGACTGGAAGGCCGCCGTGGGTAGAATGTCCGCCGTGCTGAAAGAGCACCGCGCGACCGCATGGATGCTCGCGTTCGTCGCACTTTTCTATACGGCCGTGTTCATCGGCAACCTCGTAACCAATCATCGGCTGCGCCCACAGGGCATGAAATCGACCGAGATCATGAAGCCCGAGGAATTCAAGCAGAAGGAAGAAGATTTCAAGCGCAACATCCTGAAGGACCCGGCTCTGATTTCCGGGGCGTCCTATGTCGCGATGATCGTGCTGGCGCTCGGCATTTTCCTCGACAGCCGCTTTCTCTGGGGCCGGTACAAGCGCCGGCGCTGGGTCGAGGACGGCGTTCCGCTGGAAACGGTCGCGTGGGGGCCCCTGCACGTGATCGGCGCCGGCGTGCTGATGTTCTTCGCCGAGGCGATCCTGCTGATCGCCGAGACCGCCTATTTCTTGATCGCCGGCGACAAAAACGTGCCGCGCGATTTTCTTCTGATATTCAACAGCCTTTTCCGCGACACGCTCGTGGCCTGCGTGATCGTCTGGTTCGTCACGAAAAAATTGGGGCACCGCGTGTCGGTGCTGGGTCTGACCACGAAAGATCTTTTTAAAAATATCGGACGCGGCATCACCGGTTACATCGCCGTTCTTCCGCCGCTTTTGGTGTCCCTGATCGCGATGGCCGTGATCGTGAAATTTTTCGCGTACGAGCCGCCGCCGCAGAACGTCGTCCAGATCTACCTGAAAAAATCCTCGGACCCGTACCTTCTTTTTTTCACGCTGTTCGTGGCGGGCATCGGACCCGTCATCGAAGAGATCTTTTTCCGCGGCTACACGTACGGCGCGTTACGCCAGAAGTTCGGCGTGCGCAACGGCATGGTCCTCACGTCGCTGATCTTCGCCGCGTTCCATATGAACCTCGCCGCGTTCATACCGATCTTTTTTCTCGGGATGTTCCTCTGCTACCTTTACGAAGCGACCGGATCGCTCGTGCCGTCGATGATCGCACACATGCTGCACAACCTGCTCATGGTCAGTTTTACGCTCGGCTTCAAGCAGATCGCCGGCTGACCATGAGTAACGCGCGCGCGGGCGAATTCGATCTGATCCGCGGCATCCGCCGCCGCACTCACACGGACGCTTCCGTCGTCGTGGGGATAGGCGACGATACGGCCGTGGTGAGATACCGCGCCTCCAAAGACATCCTGATCACGACCGACATGCTGATCGAAGACCGTCATTTCCGCCGCAGCGACGCCTCGGCTTTTGAGATCGGCCGCAAAGCGCTGGCCGTCAACTTGAGCGACATCGCCGCGATGGGCGGCGTTCCCACGCACGCGGTCGTCGCGGTGGGCCTCCCGGAACGGCTGCCGCGGGGATATGCCGAGGAAATTTCGCGCGGCATCCGGGTTCTCGCGAGCGAATTCGGCGTCAACGTCGTCGGCGGAGACACCAATTCCTCAGAGAAGCTCGTGGTCTCGGTGACGCTGCTGGGCGAATGCCCGAGATCGGGCGCCGTGCGCCGTTCCGGCGCGATGCCCGGCGACGTGCTGTTCGTGAGCGGCTCGCTCGGCGGCTCGTACGCGTCCAAAAAACACCTGAATTTTACGCCGCGTGTCAAAGAAGCGCGCTGGCTTGCGGACAATTTCGCGCTGCACGCGATGATGGACCTTTCGGACGGCCTGGCCGGCGATGTGCGCCGCATCGCCGAGGAAAGCGGCGTCGGCGTTCTGATCTCCGAGGAAGCGCTGCCTTTATCGCCGGGCGCGTCCGTCGAGGCCGCGCTCGGAGAAGGCGAGGATTTCGAACTGCTTTTCGCGGTGCCGCCGCGCGAGGCCGCGCGCCTGACGCTGGCCGCCACTCCTTTCGGGCCTCTTTTTTTCACGCCGGTGGGAAAAGTCACGGCCAAAAAAGAAGGCCTCCGTCTGGCGCGGCCGGACGGGAAAACGGGGCCCATGCCTGCCGGTTTCGACCATTTCAAGGCCAAAAAAGGGGCGCGTCGTGCAATTTAAAAGCGGTTCGCCCGAAGAAACCATACAGTTCGGCGCCCGCCTCGGCCGGCTCCTTAAAAGCGGAGACGTCGTGGCGTTGGAAGGGGCGCTGGGAGCGGGCAAGACGCATCTGGCGAAAGGGATCGCGGAGGGGCTCGGGGTTCCTTCGGCGCAGGAAACCGTCACGAGTCCGACGTTCGCGCTGATCAACGAATACCAGGGCCGCGTCCGCATTTACCACCTGGATTGGTACCGTTTGAAAAAAGTGGAGGGCACCGATTACGCGCTCGCCAACGAGTGCTTTGAGTCGGCGGCCGTCACGCTGGTCGAATGGGCCGAGCGCGGCGCCGAGGCGCTGCCCGAGAACCGTCTCGTCGTCACCATGAAAAACGAGGACTTCTCGACGCGTCTCATCGAAGTGTCGGGCCTGGGAAAGAAATACCGGGATATTTCGGCCGCGCTGGAACGTAAAACATGATCCTGCTCGCGTTCGACACGTCGGGCGGGACATTGAGCGCTGTCGTTTACAACGGCAAAAAGAAAATCGCTGCGCTTCACCTGGACACGGAAGCCCGTCATTCCGAAGCGCTGGCGCCACTGCTCAAAAAAATTCTTAAAACTGCAAAGGTGCGTCCGGCCGATGTCGGCTGCGTTGCGGTCGGTCTCGGGCCTGGTTCGTTCACGGGCCTCCGCATCGGTGTCACGGCCGCGAAAGTATTCGCATACGCGCTCGGCGCCAAGCTCGTCGGCATCTCGAGTCTGGAGGCGATGGCGCGCGCAAAACGGATCGACGGCACGTACGCGGTGCTTACCGACGCGCGCCGCGGGCAGGTCTATGCCGCGCTGCACCGCCGCGAGGACGGCCGCTGGACCACGCTGTCTAAACCGAAACTGTACGAACGAGAAGGTTACCTGAGATCGCTGAAACCCGGCACGCGTCTCGTGGAAGCGGCGAGTGCCGGCGCCGAAAACGTCGCCGAGGCCGCGCTCGAACGCGTGAAGGCCGGCCGTTTTGACGATCCGTTCCGTCTCGAACCGCTTTATATCAGCCCGAAAGACTGCAATGTCCAAAAAAAATAACCCGCCGCTGCTCTGGGCCGAGATCGATCGCGAGGCGCTGAGAAACAACTTGCGCGCCGTGCGCCGGCGTCTCGGCCGTCCGTCCGCCGGCATCCTCGCCGTCGTGAAAGCTGACGCCTACGGCCACGGCATGATCACCTCGGCAAAAATTTTTTGGAAGGAGGGTGTACGATTTTTCGGCGTTGCCAACATCGAGGAGGCGCTCGTTCTCCGCAGAACGCTGCCGCGCGCCCGCATCCTCACGCTCGGCTCCTTCCATCCTTCGCAGATCGCCGCGTATGAAACGGCGCGCGTGACGCCGACGCTTTCGTCGGAATCCGACGCCGTGCTCTTAAACGCCAAGCTGAGAGCCAAGGCGCCGTTTCCGGTGCACCTGAAGATCGACACGGGCATGGGCCGCCTCGGGCTGCCGTACCGCGACACACGCGCGTTCGTACGGCGCCTGCGCAGCCTGAAAAAACTCAAGCTCGAAGGCGTGTACACCCATTTTTCGAGCGCCGATGATGCGGGCCCGACGCGGCGTCAGCTCGGTCTTTTTTCTTCGTGCCTGGCCGAGATCGAACGCGCCGGTTTTTTGCCGGCATTCGTGCACGCATCGAACAGCCTCGGCCTACTGCATTTCAAGAACGCGCATTTCAATCTCGTACGGCCGGGCCTGCTCTTGTACGGTCTGAATCCGTCGGTCCGGCGGCCGCTTCC
>CAZCVC010000008.1:0-15405 GCA_964502045.1 uncultured Planctomycetia bacterium
CCGGTCGTGCCAACAGGCACGAGGCCGTCGATGCCCGCCTTGATCTGCTCTCGCGAAAGACGCGAGAGCGCTTTCTCGTCCACTTTCCCGCCGGCCATCGGGGTGACCAATGCCGTCATTGCTCCGTGAAATTTCATGACTTCACTCTCCCTTCAAAACAGGTTTGGACCGGGCCTTCCAGATACACATCGTGGAAAGCGCCGTTGTCTCTCGAAAAATAAATTTTAAGCGTCTCGCCGCCGCGCGTCTTCACCGCGACCGGGGACTTCATGCCGTACTTGGCCGCCGCGACGAGCGCCGAGGCCGTCGAGCCCGTACCGCAGGCAAGCGTCTCGCCCTCGACGCCGCGCTCGTAGGTGCGCACGTCGATAGCGTTGCCGCCGCGGCTCCTCACAAAATTGGCGTTCGCACCGCGGGGCTTGAAATGCTCGTGGGTGCGGATGAGACGTCCGACCGCGTCCACGTCAACGTCCTCGATCCGGTCGACGAACGTCACGGCGTGCGGCACGCCCGTGTTCACGAAATTCATCGTCATGGTCTTCCCGCCCACCGGCACCGAAAAATCGAGTGCCATACCCTTCGGATCGATCATGCGTGCTTTCACGACCGCGCCGCGGATCTCGCAGGAGATAAGGCCGGCCAGCGTCTCAACCGTGAATTTTTTTCCCGCGATCTTCTTGTCGAACGCGAACTGCGCGATGCAGCGGATGCCGTTGCCGCACATCTCGGCCTCGCTTCCGTCCGAATTGATGATGCGCATCTTAAAATCGGCCTTGCGCGATCTCTCCAGAAGCAGGAGACCGTCGGCGCCAATGCCGAACTTCCGGTCGCACCACTTCACCGCTTTCGATCGTCCGGGCACCTTGTTCGAGCGGTTGTCGACGACGACGAAGTCGTTGCCGGCGGCGGTAATTTTCGTGAATGCGATGTCTTTTGCCATAAAAACCTCAGACGACCTCTTTGACGATCTTTTCCATGCGCAGGATGTCGGCGATCGTCTCGCGGCGGCGCGCCACGTAGAATTTTGAGCCCTTCACGACGACCTCGGGCACGCGCGGGCGCGTGTTGTAATTACTCGACATCACGAAACCGTAAGCGCCGCAGGACATCACGGCCAGAAGCTCGCCGACCTGGACGGCGTCCAGCTTCCGGTTCTTGGCCAGAAAGTCGCCGCTCTCGCAGATGGGCCCGACGATGTCGGCGGTCACCTGTTTGCGTTTGCGCGCTGGCTTCTCCACCGGAACGATCTCGTGATACGCGCCATAAAACGCCGGGCGTATCAGGTCGTTCATCGCGGCGTCCACAATCAGGAACGATTTGGTCTTCGCGACTTTTTCGTAAAGCACTTTTGTGACCAAGATACCGCTGTTGCCGGAAACGAAGCGGCCGGGCTCGAGCACGACCTTGAGCCTCGGGCGTTTCTTGAAAAGCGGCAGGATCACGTTGGCAAACTCCTGCGCCGTCTGCGGTTTTTCCTTGTCGTAAATGATGCCGAGGCCGCCGCCGATGTTCAGATACTCCACGACGGTTCCCGCCTGCCCCACGCGGTCGATGAACTGAAAGCATTTGTTGATCGCCTGCACGAAGGGCCGTGATTCGGTGATCTGCGAGCCGATGTGAATGTGGATGCCGGCGAACTGAAGATAGGGAAAACGGTGCGCTCCGGTAAAAAGACCGTAGGCCGTCTCCATGTCCATGCCGAACTTGTTTTCCTTGGACCCGGTCGTGATGTAATGGTGCGTTTTGGGCTGAACATCCGGATTGATGCGCACGGCGATCTTTTGGCGCGTTTTCAGCCTCTGAGCGACGCGATGGATCACGTCGAGCTCCTGCGCCGATTCCACGTTGAACATCAGGATCCTGGAGCGAATAGCCTCCTCGATCTCCTTCTCGGACTTGCCGACCGATGCGTAGACGATCTTCTGCGGGCTCACGCCGACTTTCTTGGCGCGCTCGAGCTCGCCGCCCGACACGATGTCTAGGCCCGAGCCCTGGTTCACCAGCGCCTTCAGGACGGTCAGGTTGGAATTGGCCTTCATCGAGAAACAGATCAGCGGGCTGACCGGCTTGAACGCCTCCTTCAGCTTCAGAAAATGGTCGAGGAACGTGCCGATGCTGTAGAGATAGAACGGCGTGCCGACTTTCTCGGCAATTTTCTTCACGGCCACGTTCTCCGCGTAAAATTGGCTGCCTTTGTATTGAAAGCGATGCATGGTCCTATTTCCTCAGTTTGTTTTTCCAAAAACGGATCTGTTTGGCGATTTGAGCCGGATGTGTGCTGCCGGCGGTCTTCTTCAGGCGGACCGAATGCTCGCCGTTATAGAACTTCTTCGTCTCGGGAGCCAGCTCGCTCAAAGAAATGCCCTTCGATTCAGCCTCGGCCACAAAACGGCCGACATGGCCGTGGGCCTGCGCGAACGTCTTGCCGTCCCGGACCATGGCATCCGCCAGATCCGTCGCGTATAAAAAAGAACTTTCCTTTGGGTCGATCTGACGGGCCGCGGCCGATGCATCCACGCGGATGGTCCGGACCATGCCCCGAAAGACGTCGAGAAGTTCCTCAGCCAAAGCGGCCGAATCAACGAGGAATTTTTTGTCCCACTGGTAATCACGGTTGTAGGACATCGCCGTGCCCTTCATCAGCGTCGAAATACCGGTGAAATTCGCCGTGAAAACGGCCGAGGCGCCGCGCGTCAATTCAAGCATGTCGGCATTGGCCTTCTGCGGCATCATGGATGAGCCGGTGCAGAATTCGCGACCTGTCTCGTAGGCCGTGTTGGGGGCGAGCTTTTCGAGCATCATCTGTTCGGCGATGCGCGAAAGCTGGATGCCCAGCATTTGTAAAGCCGCCAGCAGGGCGAAGATGAATCCCCTGTCTCCAACAGCGTCGTAGCTATTGGATACGATACGCTTTAATCCCAACTCGCGAGCCATGCGCTTCTGGTTCAATGGAAACGTGCTGCCGGCAAGCGCGCCGCTGCCCAAAACGCAGACATCGGCCGCTTCCGCGGCCATCGCTACGGCATTCTTCGACCGGTCCAGCATTTCAACGTAAGCCAAGAATACATGCGCGAGCGAGACGACCTGCGCTTTTTCCCAATGGGTGCGTCCGGCGATACACACCTTTTGGCTCCGTTCGGCCAGGCGCAGCCATTCCCGCTGAATATCGGAAAGGAGCGATACAATGCGGCCCGCGTGGTTCAGGCAATAAAGCCTCATCCCCTGACAGACGAGTTCGTTCCGGGAACGGCCCGTGTGTAATTTTTCGGCGAGATTCCCCGCGATCTTCGCGACGGCGGTGTGAACGGCCGAATGAACGTCTTCGGCTCGCGGGTCAAGCTTCATCCGGCCCGACGCAAACCCGCGTTCGAGCGTCTTCAGCGCGGAGAGAAGGCGGGCGCTCTCGCGAGCGCTCAAAACGCCGGCCCCGCGAAGAGCCTGTACGTGGGCCCGGTCAATGCGCAACTCATAGGGCAGCAAATGGCGGTCCCATTCCAACGACCGGCTAAACCGCTCGAATTTCGGATCGATGCTCTTTTTAAATCGTCCGCCCCACATTTTTTTTGACATCAAAGGTCCCTATTTATAGTGCCCATATGCGGCGTCGGTTGCGAGCATTCCCCGCAGGGAGCGTCCAAAGGTTGCCCAAAGTCCGTACAACCGTTTCGGTCCAAGCGACTGAGGAGAATGCTCGCAAGCGACGCCAGCACACGTGCATTTACTTTTTATATGGTAAAGCCCAAAGATCGATAAATCCCTTCGCCAGTTTCTGGTCGAATTTATCCTTGGCCGTGTAAGTCGCCAGGCTCTCGTTGTAGCGCGAGTACGGCGACTTGCGGCCAACCACGTGCGATGAAAACTTGCGCAGCTTCACGCGTACCGTGCCGGTGACCTTGCGCTGGGTCTTGTCGATGAAACCGTCAAGCGCTTCGCGCAGAGGCGTAAACCAGAGCCCGTAATACACGAGTTCGGCGTACTTCTGGGCGATCCCTTCCTTATAATGCAGGAGCTCGCGGTCGAGCACAAGGCTCTCGAGATCCTTGTGGGCCTGCAAAAGGATGGTCGCGGCCGGGGCCTCGTAGGTCTCGCGGGACTTGATGCCCACGAGACGGTTCTCGATCATGTCCATGCGGCCGATGCCGTAGGCGGCGCCTATCGTGTTCAGTTCCTCGATCAGCTTGAGCCCGTCCATCTTGCGGCCGTTCAGGCTGACCGGGACACCGCGCTCGAAACCGATCTCGATGTTGCGATCCTTGATCTTGCGCGTCTCCGCACCGCGCGTCCACTGAAACGAGTCTGTCGGCGGCTCCGCGTTCGGGTCTTCGAGGATGCCCGATTCCACGCTGACGCCCCAGATGTTCTTGTCGATCGAGTAAGAGCTCTTCTTCGTGATGTCGATCGGAATCTTGTGTTTCAGCGCATAATCGATCTCCTCGTCACGCGACCGGAATTCCCATTCGCGCACGGGCGCCAGGATCTCGAGCTTGCTGTCGAGGGCCTGCACCGTCACTTCGAAGCGCACCTGGTCGTTGCCCTTGCCGGTGCAGCCGTGGCCGACGGCCGTCGCACGTTCGGCGTGCGCGACCGCGACCTGTTCGGCGGCGATCAACGGTCGCGAGAGCGCCGTCGCCATCGTGTAGCGGCCTTCATAGACCGCGTTGGCCTTCAGCGCCGGCCAGATGTAGTCGGAGACGAACTTTTTCTTCAGGTCCTTCACGACGACCTTGGACGCGCCGGCTACTTTCGCCCGCTCGATGGCCGCCGTCGTGGTCTTTTCCTGTCCCACGTCGGCCATGTAAGCGACGACTTCGTAACCCCTGTCCTTCAGCCACTTGATCGCGACCGAAGTGTCCAAACCGCCGGAAAAAGCCAAAACAACTTTTTTCATTTCTTTTTTCCCGTCCTTGTCGGAATTTATTTGCGTTTTTTAGTTTTTCTCGTGAGCAGCAGGTACAGCAGCGCCTTCTGCGTATGCAGGCGGTTTTCGGCCTGATCGAAAATGGCAGAGCGCGGGTGCTCGATCACGTCGTCGGTGATCTCCTCGCCGCGGTGCGCCGGCAGGCAGTGCATGAACACGGCGTCTTTCGGCGCCTTGTTCACGATCGCCGCGTTCACCTGGAACGGCTGGAAATCGCGCAGACGCTGTTCGCGCTGCTTCTCCTGACCCATGCTGACCCAAACGTCGGTGTAGATCACGTGCGCGTTCTTGATCGCGGTGAACGGGTTGTTGGACACGGCGATCTTCGCGCCGGTATCCTTCGAGATCAGCTTGATGTCGCGCAGGATCTCCTCGTTCGGCTCGTAACCGCGCGGATTGGCCACCGACAGGTTGGCGCCCGTTTTCGCGACGCCGTACAAGAGCGAGTTCAGCACGTTGTTGCCGTCGCCGATGTACGCGATGTTGATCTTCTTCAGGTCCCCGAACTTCTCGCGGATCGTGAACAGGTCCGCGACGGTCTGACACGGATGGTACGAGTCGGAGAGGCCGTTCACGACCGGCACCGTCGAATGCTTCGCGAACTCCTCGACCAACCCGTGCGCGTAGGTGCGCGCGACGACGATATCGCAATAGCGCGAGAACACGCGCGCGACGTCCTTGATCGATTCTCGTTCGCCGAGCGGCATTTCCTGCGGGTCCATGTAGACGGAGCTTCCGCCGAGCTGCGACATGCCGACCTGGAAAGACACGCGCGTGCGCACCGAAGGCTTCTGGAACAGAAGCGCCAGCGTCTTGCCTTTCAGCTTGTTGAGGAACTGCGCAGGCTTCTTCTTCATTTTATCGGCGAGACGGAACAGGATCTCAAAATCCTGCGGTTCCATCTCCTTCAGGCTGAGGAAGTCCTTCGACGCGAACGGCGTCATGACCTTGCGCGCGGGCGTTGAGCCCTTGCGGGCACCCGATGATTTTTTGCTTTTCTTGCTGGCCTTCTTGAATTTCGATTTCCTGCTCATACCTACTTACTCCCTTCTTTGGCTAAACGTTGGGCCGACTGATGCGTCAGCACTTCATCCAAAATCTGTATTGCCCGGTCGATCTCCTTTTCCTTCACCACCAAGGGCGGCATCAACCGGAGAACATTGCCCTGCGTACAATTAATGAGGAGCTTCTTTTCGAGGCACTCCTCATAAATACCTTTTCCCTCGATCTCGAGTTCGAGGCCTGCCATCAGCGCCATGCCGCGGATCTGGCGTATCACCGAATGCTTGCGTTTCAGTTCGTGCAGCTTCTTGAAAAGATGCGAGCCCATGATCACGGCGTTGTTGATCAGCTTTTCCTTGTCGATAGCTTCGAACGTCGCGAGCGCGGCCGCGCAGGCCAAAGGGCTGCCGCCGAACGTGCTCGCGTGCGTGCCCGGCTGCAGCACGTCCGCGTATTCCTTTTTTACGACCATCGCGCCGATCGGAAAGCCGTTGCCGAGCGATTTGGCCAGCGTCATCACGTCGGGCTCGATGCCGTAATTCTTGTAGCAGAACACGCGGCCCGTGCGGCCCATACCCGTCTGCACCTCGTCGAAAATAAGGAGGATCTTCTTGTCCTGGCACAGCCGCTTCACGCTCGAAAGGTAGTGCGAATCCGCGACGTGGATCCCGCCCTCGCCCTGTATCGGCTCAAGGATAATCGCGCACGTCTTCGGCGTTACCGCGTGTTCGAGCGCCTTGAAATCGTTGAACGGCACGTGCTTGAAGCCCGGCACCGCAGGCTCAAAGCCCTGCATATATTTCGGCGTGCCCGTCGCCGTCACCGCGGCCAGGGTCCTTCCGTGGAACGACCGCTCCATCGCGATGATCTCGTTCTTCAGCGGATTGCCGTGCTTGCGCGCGAGCTTGAACGCGGCCTCGTTGGCCTCTGCTCCCGAGTTGCAGAAAAACACCTTGCCCGGAAACGCGTGATGAATGATCGTTTCGGCCAGGCGCGCCTGCTCCTCGTGATAATAATTGTTCGACACGTGCATCAGCCGTTCGACCTGCCGCTTGATCGCCTCGGTAACGCGCTTGTGGCAATGCCCGAGCCCGCTGACGGCCCATCCCGGGAAGAAATCCAAGTACTCGTCGCCCGACGAGTCCCAGATGCGCGTGCCGCGGCCCCTCGTGATAACGAGAGGCGTTTTCGTATAGCAAGGCACGACATAGTCGTAATAAAGCCTGATGGTCTTCCTAAAATCCATTCCCATGACCGTCCTATCGCTTGACGATTTCGGTTCCGATGCCCTTATCGGTAAAAATTTCCAGCAGCAGGCCGTGCGGGATGCGGCCGTCGATGATGTGGGTCTTCTTTACGCCGCGGTCGAGCGCGCGGATGCAGGCCTTCACCTTCGGGATCATGCCCCCGCCAATGACCTTGGATTCGAGCAATTCCTCGACTTCGCTGACCGTAATGTGAGAGATCAGAGAATCGGGTTTCTCTATCTTCTTCAGGATGCCGCGCACGTTCGTGAGCAGCACGAACTTCAGCGCGTTCAGGTTGCGCGCGATCTCGGCGGCCGCGTTGTCGGCGTTCACGTTGTACGTCATGCCGTCCTTGCCGATGCCGATCGGCGAGATCACCGGAATAATGTCGCTCACTATCATCTTCTGGATCACGTCGCCGTTGATCTTCGTCACATCGCCGACAAAGCCGATGTCTTCGCCGTCGATGTCCGCGTGCTTCTTCACCTCGATCAAGTGGTCTTCCTTGCCGGACAGCGAGATAGCGCTGCCGCCGAGCGAGATAATCTCGCGCACGATCTCGCGGTTGATCTTTGAAAGCTCCTCCTCGACGACGTCGATGACCTCCGCGTCGGTGACGCGGAAACCTTCCACGAATCTCGGGGGTTTGCCCATGGACTCGAGCCGCTGAGATATATAGGGGCCGCCGCCGTGCACGAGTACGGGCCTCATGCCGACGTAGCTCATGAACACGATGTCTTCGAGCACTTCGTGCCTCATTTTCTCGTCGGTAAGTACCGCGCCGCCGTACTTGATCACGATCGTCTTGTCGTAGAAGCTCTGGATGAACGGCAGCGCCTCGACGAGGACGTCCGCTTTTTGAATGATCTCTTCGAGATTCTCTTTATCTTTGGGCGTCATGCCATTCTCCAATTCAGGTCCTGTAGGCGGAATTGATCCGCACGTAGCCGGTCGAGAGATCACACGTGTAGGCGCTGGCGCTGTAGCGACCCACACCCAAGTCCACCGTGATCTTGATGTTTTTATGCGCGAACACTCGGTTTAAGATCGCGGCCTTGCGCTTCACGCGGCCGCCGTTCCTCAGCACGATCTCCTTGCCGAGGTAGATGCTGAGTTTCCACGGGTCGAGGTGCGCGCCGGAATAACCGGCCGACGCCGCGATGCGGCCCCAGTTCGGGTCGGAACCGAACAGCGCGCATTTGAAAAGGTTCGAGCTCGCCACCGAGCGCGCGACTTTGATCGCATCCTCGGGCGTCTGCGCGTTCTTCGCCACGATCTCGACGAACTTCGTCGCGCCTTCGGCGTCCCGGACCATTTCCTTGGCCAGATAAAGAAAAATGCTTTCGAGCGCGCGTGTGAACACGCGGAACTCTTTAGTGCCTTCGACGATCTTCTTGTTCTGCGCGGTGCCGTTGGCCAGCAGCAGCACCATGTCGTTGGTCGACATGTCGCCGTCGATCGTGATCGAGTTGAATGTCCGGTTGATCGTTCTTTCGAGCGCGGCCCTCAGCGCCGCCGGCGCAATGACGGCGTCGGTCGTTGCGAAGCAGAGCATCGTCGCGTGCTTGGTCGTCATCTGCGGATGGATCATGCCCGCGCCTTTCGCGATCGCACCGATGCGGACACGCCGCTTGCCGATCAGGATCTCGATGGCGATCTCCTTGTTGAGCCTGTCCGTCGTCCGGATCGCATCAGCCGCCTGCTCGCTGCCTTTGCGGCTCAGGTCCGTGACGAGCTGCGGCACCGCAGCCACGATATTTTTGATCGGCAGCGGCCGGCCGATGACGCCGGTCGAGGCCACGAGCACGTTTTTTCTTTTTATCTTCAACAGGCGCGCGACCGTCGCCGACATCGTGCGCGAATTTTCAAATCCGCTCTCGCCGGTCATGCAATTGGCGTTGCCCGAATTGGCGATGATCGCCTGCGCCTTGTGGTCGCGCAGGTATTCTTTGTTGATAACAACACAGGACGCCTGCACCTTGTTCGTCGTGAACGAGCCGGCCGCGTCGCAGATCTTTTCCGAATAGATCAGAGCCAGATCGCGCTTCTTCGAGGTCTTGATGCCGCAGTAAAGACCACTCGCCTTGAAGCCTGTCGGGGCGGCCACGCCGCCGTGGATGATCTTCATTTTTAGAATCCCGCCCGTTCGTCAAAGCCAGCCATGATATTCATGTTCTGGACCGCCTGCCCAGCCGCGCCCTTCGTCAGGTTGTCGATGGCCGTCACGATGACGGCGAGGCTCTTCGCTTCGTGAACGCGCATTCCGATATCGCAGAAATTCGTGTTCGCAACGTGCTTGAGCTCGGGCAGACGCCCGCTCTCGTAGACCTTTACGAACGGTTCGCCGGCGTAGAATTTGCGGTAGTGCTTGATCAACTCGTCCGTGGACATTTTTTTCTTGAGCCGCACGTAGATCGTGCTGAGGATGCCGCGGTTGATAGGCAGAAGATGCGGCACGAACACAACGCGGATCTCTTTCTTCGATGCCCTTGAAAGCTCCTGGTCGATCTCGGGCACGTGCTGATGCTCGAACAGTTTGTACGCCTTGAAAGATTCATTGACCTCGGAAAAATTGAGCGATTTCTCGGCCTTACGGCCGGCGCCGGTCACGCCGCTCTTGGCGTCGATGTAAATGTGCTCAGTGTCGAACAGGCCGCCCTTCGTTCCCGGAAGAAGGCCGAGGATGGCACCCGTCGGATAGCAGCCCGGGTTCGCGATAAGGTCGGCCTTGCGTATTTTCTCGCGGTTGACCTCAGGCAGGCCGTAGACGGCGGTTTTCAGCGTCAGCGGGTCCTTGTGCTGCACTTTGTAGAATTTTTCATACACGGCCGTGTCCTTCAGGCGGAAATCGGCGCTGACGTCGATGACCCTTTTCTTCGCTTTGATAAATTGCGGCGCGTACTGCATCGAAACCGTGTGCGGCAGCGACAGGAAAACGAAATCACATTTTTCGACAGCCTCGTCGAACTGGAATGATTTGCATTCGAGATCGAGCGTTCTCTCGAGATACGGAAAGATCTGCTGGATCTTGATGTCGCGGTCTTCTTTTCCGGAAACGTAAGTGACGTCGACCTGGGGATGCTTGGAGAGAATACGGACGATCTCTTCGCCGGTGTAACCGGTGGCGCCGATGATGCCCGCTCTTATTTTTTTCATTTCGTTTTAGAAGTTCACCCTTCTTGGTACGAATGCCCTAAGTGATTGAAAGTGCTCATTATAGATACCTTTGCCCTGGATGTCAAAAATAAAAAAAGAAAGCCGAGCGTAAGGCTCGGCTTTCCAAGGACTTAGAACAATTTATTAAAAAAGGATAATCCGAAAAAGCCTCGCTTTAGCGCTTCGAGAACTGGAAGCGGCGACGGGCGCCCTTTCGCCCATACTTCTTTCGTTCCTTCATGCGCTGGTCGCGCATGAGGTAATCTCCCTTGCGGAGAAGCGGCTTGAGAGTCTCATCGAACTGGACGAGGGCGCGGGAAATAGCATGGCGCACCGCACCGGCCTGGCCGGCGAGTCCGCCGCCGCGCACGTTCGCGATCACGTCGACTTTGTCCTGGAGGCGCATGGCTTCGAGCGGCTGCAGGATGATCATGCGGAGCGTGGGACGTCCGAAATACTGCGTGAGCTCCCTCTTGTTGACCTGGATGATGCCGGTGCCTTTGAAAAGCTGGACACGGGCAGTCGCTTCCTTGCGGCCGCCGCGCGTGACGACTTTATCGGCGCTGGCTTTCAACAGAGTGGGCTTTGGCTTCTTAATTTCGGTGTTCATGGATTTTTATGCCTTTTCTTTCAAAGACTTCGGTTTCTGCGCCTGATGCGGGTGCTCGGTGCCCGCGTAGACCAGGAAATGCGTCAGCATCTGACTGCCCATGCGATTTTTTGGGAGCATCCCCTTCACCGCGTGTTTGATCACGTAGGTCGGGTCCTCTTTCATCACGCGGTCGAACGTTCTTTCCTTCTGCCCGCTCGGATAGCCGGAATAGTTTTTGTAGATCTTCTGTTCGTTCTTCCTGCCGGTCACGCGGACCTTGGCAGAATTGATCAGGATCACGCCGTCACCCGAATCCGTGTGCGGCGTGTAAGAGGGCTTATTCTTGCCCATCAGGATCCTGGCGATGCGCGTCGCGAGGCGACCGACGACTTCATCCTTGGCGTCGACGACATGCCATTTCTTCTCTTTCAAATCGGCTTTTTTCAGATAAAAAGTAGACATAAATCTCCCGTTAAAGAACAGCTAAAATAGCACCCGGCGGAGCCCCTGTCAAGAACGTTTTGCGGGGGCAGCCAGGTCCTTCAAGGCAGGTTCGAGGGCGGGGTATCGAAAGCGGTAACCGGCCGACAAGAGGGCCTGGGGCAGGACTTTTTGGCCTGTCAGCAGCAATTCGGACATCTCACCCAAAAGCGCCTTCAGCACGAAGGTTGGGGCCGGCAGCACGGCCGGCCGGCGGAGCGCTTTTCCGAGCTGACGGGCGAATTCGGACATCGAAACGGGTTCCGGCGCGGTCAGGTTGACGGGGCCGCGGACGGCCGTGTTTTCGAGCGCAAATAGGATGGTCCCTACTACGTCTTCTAGATGGATCCAGCTCATCACCTGCCGCCCGCTGCCGAGCGGCCCGCCGAGCCCCAGGCGGAACGACGGAAGCATTTTCGCGAGCGCGCCGCCACCGCGCCCGAGCACGATACCGGTTCGCAGCAGCACGACGCGCACACCGTAGGCTTCAGCTTTCGACGCCTGTCTCTCCCATTCCTTGCAGAGGTCGGGCAGAAATCCCGCGCCCGGCTTCGAAGCTTCCTCCAGCGGCTCGGTCCCCCGGTCGCCGTAGTAACCGATCGCCGAAGCATTCAAGAGTACGCGAGGTTTCGTGGCGGCCTTTCCGATAACTTCGACGAGCGCGCGCGTCGTGGTCAGGCGGCTTAAAATGAGTTCTTTCTTCTGTGTCGCGGTCCAGCGCTTGCCGGCGATGGGTTCTCCTGAAAGATTGATGACGGCGTCGGCTCCGTCGATCTCTTTTACCCATTCCCCGGAGGCCTGGGGATCCCAGAGGACCTCCCGATAGCCGCTTTGCCGCTTCAAAGGTCCTTTTCTTTTAAGACACACGAGCTCGTGCCTGTCCGAAAGTGCCTTCTTCAGTTCCCCGCCGATGAACCCGCTGAGTCCCGAAGCGACGATCTTCATTTTGTGTAACCGTAGTCTTTATTGAGCTGCTCGACATGCAATTCGCTTCGCGTCTTTGTAGACACGCTTTTCTTTTTCGATGCTTCCTGAGGCACAGCCGCGTGTTCGACGTTCATTTTTTTGCCCTTCAGGTCTTTCGTCTTGTCCTCGCGGTTCCGGTACTGGTCGATGATGCCATCATAATCATCGTCTTCCTCAGCCCAGACCACGCTGTAGCCCGGCACGGGCGTCCGCGAGAAGCCGGTGGCCTGGGGCACGACGATCGATTTGTTGGCGTCCCACATCTCGTAGCTGCGGCGGTCTATCTTGCCGTCGAAGTTGCGGTCGGTCTCGCGAAGTACGATCTCGCGGGTCCCTTGCGGGAAGGTGGCAAAGCTATCCCATTTTTCATCGGCGTTGGAATCCCGAAGCTCCTGGATCATGCTGCCTTTGGAATTGTGCAGGCGCTCATAATCCGTTTTACCGTCGAGATTGCGGTCGCCACGCTCGATGTGGCGTTTGCCTTTTATGAACGAAATCACCTTATCGGGTGTGCCATCGGCGTTGACATCAATCTCGGTGCTGACCGGCATGTCATCATCGTAAACCGTGCGCGTCACAGCGCCCTTTTCGTCGGTCTTTTTTTCTTCCCGCAGCTCCGCCCACGCCGCCGGGGGCATTGCGAGGAAAAGAATGAGAAAAAAAACAACGGTGCGCATGGATGATTACTGCATGAATTTCTGGGGATTGAGCTTCGCGACCAGCGCCGCCACTTCAGGATCGCGCATCGATTCGGCGAATTTCGGGTGCGACAGGATCTTCGTGAAGTTCCGGGTCTTGGCGACTTCCTTGAACTCGGGGTCCTGAAATACCTCCTGTATCTTCGGGTGCGCGATGAATTTTCTGAAGTCCTCGTCCTGCATCATTTTCTGCATCATCTGGAACTGCTCGGCCATGCCCTTCATCTTGTCGAACATGAAAGCTCCTTAAGCTGAGGGATCATTCTTCCATCGTGCTCACGTCGCCGACCGGCAGGCCCTGGTCCCAGGCGCGCAGCACGCGGCGCATGATCTTGCCCGAACGCGTCTTGGGCACGCGTTCGCAGAAATCGATCTCGCGCGGCGCGGCGTGGCCGGCGAGGTTCTTTTTCACGAAGTCGGCGATCTCGGCCTTCAGCACCTCTGACGGCTTAAAGCCGGGCCGAAGGCTGATGAACGCCTTCACGATGTGGCCTCGCACGGCATCGGGCTTGCCGATCACGCCGGCCTCGGCAACTGCTGGGTGCTGCACTAGTGCGCTTTCGACTTCGAAAGGGCCCACGCGTTCGCCCGCCGTCTTGATCACGTCATCGGCGCGCCCGGCGAACCAGATGAACCCGTCCTTGTCCTTGTATGCCGTATCGCCGCTTTTGTACCAGCCTTTGAGCTCGAAATATTCGTCGTACTTGGCTTTGTTCTTCCAGACCGCTTTCATCATCGAAGGCCAGGGCGTGCGCACGACGAGGTGGCCGAGCGTGTTGGCCGGGACTTCCTTCCCTTTATCATTAACGACCGACGCGTACGTGCCCGGGAAAGAAAGGCCGGTAGCGCCGAGCTTGAAGTCGAGGCTCTTGTAGTTGCAGATGATGTGCATGCCCGTTTCGGTCATCCACCAGGTCTCGTGCGGCGCGATGCCCGTGATGGAACGTATCCAGCGCAGCGCTTCGGGGTTGAGCGGCTCGCCGACCGAACAGATGTGGCGGATACTGGAAAGGTCGTAGCGCGCCGGAATTTTTTTTCCCTGGGCCATCAGCATGCGGTAGGCCGTCGGCGCGCTGTACCAGACGGTGACGCTGTATTTCTGTATCGCTTCGTACCAGCGCTCGGCCGAAAAACGCCCGCCGAGCACCACGGACGACGCGCCGAGAGACCATGGGCCGTAAATGCCGTAGGACGTCCCCGTCACCCAGCCCGGATCGGCCGTGCACCAGTACACATCGTCTTCGCGCAGATCGAGCACCCACTTCGACGTCTGCAGGTGCCCGACCATCGCGTACTGGCGGTGCAGGATGCCTTTGGATTTTCCGGTGGAGCCGGAAGTGTAATGGATGACCAGGCCGTCGTCTTTCGTGAGCCAGACGGGTTCAAGGTTGTCCGAAACTTTCGCCATCTCTTCGGCGTAGTCGTAGATTTCGCAGCTGCCCGCCGCTTCGCGGCCCGGCGAGGACGGGTCCGGGCGGTCGATCAGAATCATGCGTTTCAACTTGGGTAATCTGTCGAACGGAATGCGCTGTTTGAGGAGCGCGTTCGTCACGGCCAGAGACGATTCGCTGTCGGAAAGACGGTCGAGCACCGCCGTTTCCATGAACGCCTCGAACAGCGGCACCGGGATCGCGCCGACGCGGTGCAAGCCGAGGATCACGATGTAAAGCTCCGGCGTGCGCGGCAGGAACACCGCGACGCGGTCGCCCTTTTTTACGCCGGCGTTCTTCAGCACGTGCCCGAAGCGGCTCGACGCTTTCTTGAGATCCAGAAACGTGTATTTTTCGTCCCTGCCCGCCGACGCAGTAGTGGCGGGGCGGCCTTTCGGAAAGTCGGCCGAAGGCGTCGGGTCCCAGAAATAGAGCGCGACTTTATTTTTACGCGGGCCGGCAGCGTGGCGGTCGATGATCTCGTGGACGATGTTTACCTTGCCGGTGCGGTGCCAGTCGAATTCTTTTTCGACAGACTTCCACGTGAACGTCTTGCAGGCCTTGAAATAATCCTTCAGACTTGCGTCGGTATTTTTGGGCTTGCGCACCCACTCGGAGGATTTTTGGACGAACGTCTGGGAAGCAGGTTTTTTTGCGGCCACGGCGCTCAGTGCATGTCGACGAATTCGATCTTACCGTTGGTTTTTTTCACGAGCCCGGCCTCGATGGCGGCCTTCTGCAGAAAAAAGAGGCCTTCCTTGCCGCGGCGGCCCATCTCGACGGTGAAATCGTTCACGTACATGCCGACGAATTCGTCGGCCGTCGGCGTTTCGATGCCGCGGCCGAACTTCATCGCGTACTTCAACGCTTCTTCGCGGTGCTTGAGACCGTAAACGATGCTGTCTTTCAGCAGGCG